>JAEEZC010000346.1 GCA_016288465.1 Verrucomicrobiota bacterium
CGCAAAGCTCCATTTGCCGCGCACCACGTCCGCCGTCTCGTCCTTCGGCAGAAGGTCGGCGAGAACATTGCCCGTGAACATCGAAATGTCGCCCGCATCGACAGTCACCGTCGCGCTCTGCCCGGCCCACTCTCCTCCGACGTCTGCCGTCTGCACGTGCCAGCCGTTGTCGATCGAGCCGGCGAACGAGTCTCCGCCGAATGTGACGGACATCTTGCCTAGGCCCTTCACCTCCAGGACTACGCTCGCAGGCGCGGTTCCGTCGATTCCGGTGATGGTGGCGGACTTTATGGACAGCTTCTTGCCGTCAGGTCCGACGAACGAGCCGGACACCTTGCCCGTTCCCTTCTTGGCGTTCACCTTGCCGAGCTTCAGCTCCACAATTCCCATGGCTTCGCATCCGTCGTATGCCACGCCATGCAGCGCCACGGCCTTCGGCACTGCATACGGCGCCTTGACATCGCCCGTTTCCATCGCCACATAGCACGGCGTCGTCCAGCGTGCGTAGAGGGTGAGATTTTCGGTCACTCGCTTGAAATTGGTCACTTCGGTGCCGTACTCCGGCAGATCGTACCAGCCAGCGAATGTGTGGTCCTCCCATTCAGGCACGGGAAGCTGTCCGAGGAAATCGCCTTTTTCCACGACTTTGGACGCAGGCGAGACGGTCGGATGCGATTTGGCGGTGCCGCCGGGCACCTTGAACGTCACGGTACAGTAGTTCGGAATCCAGCGTGCGTAGAGGACGAGATCTTCGGTCACGCGGTTGAAATTGGTCACCTTTGAGCCGTATTCCGGCAAGTCGTACCAGCCGTCGAACGTGTAGCCATACCATTCAGGCACCGGCAGTTCGCCGAGGTAGCCGCCTTTTTCCACGACCTTTGTGTCGGGCGAGACTGTCGGGCCCCATTCGGCTGTGCCGCCTGGCGTCTTGAACGTCACGGTACAGTAGTTCGGAATCCAGCGCGCGTAGAGGACGAGATCTTCGGTCACGCGGTCGAACTTGGTCGCCTTTGTGCCATACTCCGGCAAGTCGTACCAGCCGTCGAACGTGTAGCCGTACCATTCAGGCTCCGGCAGTTCGCCGAGATAGCCGCCTTTTTCCACGACCTTTGTATCGGGCGAGACAGTCGGACCCCATTCGGCGGTGCCGCCTGGAGTCTTTAACGTCACGGTCCAGTAGTTCGGAATCCAGCGTGCGTAAAGATCGAGTTCGGAGGTCACTATCTTGAAATTGGTCACCTTTGTGCCATGCTCCGGCAGGTCGTACCAGCCGTCGAACGTGTAGCCGTACCATTCAGGCTCCGGCAGTTCGCCCAGAAAGCCGCCTTTCTTGACGAACTTGTACTCTGGCGAGACGGTCGGACCCCAGTCTGCCGTGCCGCCGGGCGTGTTGTACCTCACGATGTAGTAGTTGTCGATCTTTCGACTGCGGCCGTTCGCTGTGTCCGTCGGCCCGGGATCCAGCGTGACAGTGCCGCACGTGCCGTTCTTGCCCGCGCCGATGGGATTTGTGCAGTCCTTGCCGCAGGTGGTATTGACGCAGGTGATGCCGTTGCCGATGGAGATGTTGCCGCAGGTGCCCTCGGCGCCGCTGCCGATGCCGGCGCCTTCGTCTCCGCCATTGCCGGTGACCCATCCGCTCGTTATGGTTATGTTGCCGCAATTTCCCTGATAGCCGCCCCCAATCCCCGCACAGCCGCTGCCTCCATGTCCCACGAGCGAACCTGTGACGCTGATGACGATGTTGCCGCAGTCCAGCCCATATCCGCCGCCGATTCCTGCGGCCTTGCCGTGTTTTTCCCCTTTGCCGGCCGCTACAATCGTTCCGGACCCCTCTAAGGTCAGAGTCTTGCCCGCCGGAACGTAAATGCCCGGATAGTTCTCGTGGAATCCGATTGCGATGTTGGCGGACTCTATTATGATTGTCGCATTTCCAAGGCATGTGAGGCCCGCCCACATGCCCGTTTCGTTCTCACCGTTGTAGAAGCACGCCCTTTCCAGCTTCACCGTTGCGCCGTCGGCAATGGATATCTTGAAGTTGCCTGCGAGATCGCCCGTGACGACGTCTCCGTCGGCAAGCGTCTTGTCGCCGGTCAGAGTCGAGAGGTCGATCGATGCCGCATGCACGCCTGACGCGAGGCCTACAGCCGCCGCGATTGTTGCAATCAGTCTTTTCATGGTGTTGGCCCTTTCCTTTGACTTGCGATCTGCCGCTTCGGAGAGACTCCGGCCTCCTATCTTACCGTCACGGCCCAGCGTGCCGCAGGCTTCTTGCACGTCGCCTGTCCGTAGCCGACGCCGTCGACTACAATGCCCGTCACGTTCATGGCGTACTTCTTCAGCTTGGTCGACTTGCCCGTGCCTTCCAGCGCATAGACCTTGAACGAGCCCTTGAAAGTGCCTTTCTTGTACGTGTAGCTCAGTTTAAGGCCCGAAAGGTTCGTTTTGCCCTTCGAAGTGTCCAGAATCAGCCCCTTGCCCGTGTCCGCGTCGTAGATGTCCGGCAGTGGCGCGTTCTTCTTCGGCTTCCCCCACTTCACGCCCGCGGCCTTCGCAAAGCTCCATTTGCCGCGCACCACGTCCGCCGTCTCGTCCTTCGGCAGAAGGTCGGCGAGAACATTGCCCGTGAACATCGAAATGTCGCCCGCATCGACAGTCACCGTCGCGCTCTGCCCGGCCCACTCTCCTCCG
>JAEEZC010000043.1 GCA_016288465.1 Verrucomicrobiota bacterium
AGATATAGAATCACTTAACATGTTCCCTCCTTGGCGCGCAGATATCTCCCTGTACGAGCGGGCTTTTTAGACTATAGGGACTCGCTTTTTAGACTAGGGACAAATTCATTTTAGACTATAGAGAAAATCATTTTAGACTAGCGACAAATTTATTCTAGACCAAGGGGGACTGTCCCCGTAATGGCCTTTTGACGCGTTATGACTGCCTTTTCGCAAGATTTAGGCAGTTATTACGATGAGGTTGGCGCGGCGGAGCGAAGGGGAATTGCTGCCCCTTGAGCCTTTGCCGCGTGTCCCTTCAGGCAGAGTTACCTGTCGCATCAAGAAGGTAGTGCTACCTTTGGGCGGTCGGTAGCGTGACCTTTTGGGGAAAGGTAGCGCTACCGCTCACTGGTAGGCAGCGTGACCTTCGCCCGCCGTCAACGAAAAGGCACGAATCGTTCCAGTCGGCTGTAGAGGGAATTCCCAACACGACGCGGCAGACTGAAACCTAACACGGAACCTAACACGAAAGAAAGAAAAGAAGAAAGGTACCCACACCCCTAAAGAAGTAAAGAAAGAAAGCACACATACAAGCACGCGCGCGCGAGGATTTTCGTCAAGCCGACAATGGCGAAGGGGACTTAGAACCGATTATGATACGTCGTCATGCGTCGCGAAATGGTATAATACTCTCAGATGAGAGAGTGTGCCGAATATCCGAATGGTGTAGTGTCCGAGCGCGGTTATGACGTGATGGACCGAGTCGCCGAGTGCTGTGGTTCCCTTGGTGTTACAGAACCACAGGAGCTCATGGCAAAGGCGAACGAGGCAGAACCGCTCGACCAGATGGCACAAACAATCCGTGGAAACATGTGAAAAGGCTTCCTGACGGAACGTATGAGATCAGAGATTCAAACGGCAAGAAGACTAAGAAGCCAAGGAATTGGCGTCCTACTTACATTTATGCGAATGACGATGAAGATAGCGACGAAGAAAAGTAAGATTATATGACCGAGATCCAACAGATGAGAAACGTGGCCGCGAAGGGCGATCCGGAAGACATGTATATGTACGGTTCTGCGCTTCTGAGCGGGAGCTATGAACTTTGGAATGGAGAGGTACGCAAATGCAGACGAAACATTTCCGAGGCTCTTGAATGGCTTGAGAAGTCGGCAAAAGCCGGTTGCGTTGGCGCGATGCTGGAGATGGGACGCCGCTACTACGAAATGAGACCTCGCAAGCGTGAAAACATGCTACGGGCACTGCGCTGGGAAAAGTTGGCGTGGAAGTCAGGAGACATGGACGCGGCGAACAATCTCGCCATGACATATGCGATCCTTGGGCAGCCAGCGAAATGCCATGCGTTGATGCTCAAGGTCATCGCTTCTGGCGAAGACCCGAAAAGCTGGCGTTACGGTCATTCGCTATTGTGCGGCAATTGTAGGAAATGGCTTGGTGAGGACGTCAAGTTCATCAAAAATGAGAAAGTAAGGTTTTCGCATCCTCGAAGAGGCGGCCGACAATGGAGACACCGAGGCCATGATTGGACTTGGCAATTACTATTCCGACACGTCGGTGGACAGGCGGCCAGACTTTGAAAGATCGCTCTTCTGGACGAAAACAGCTTGGCGCAAAGGCGAGGTGATTGCCGCCCAGAACATAGCCATAACGTACATGAAACTCAAGCGCCCGAAGGAGTGCCACGCGTGGCTGAAGCGCGGCTACAAAAAGTGCAGATGGCCCGTAGCCTTGTCCTTGGCGAAGACATAAATCTGTGGATACGGGACAAAGCGCGATATCGACAAGGCAAGGATTATCCTTGAGCGGATTGTCGATCCGTCGGAAAACTCGTATCCTTCCGACGTGCGCAAGGCAAGGCGCTATCTTAAAGAAATCGAACAGGGGAAGACCCCAAAATGTGACTGAAGAGGCACGGTACCCCTGTTGCGTCTATTTCGAGTTTGACGTTTCGATGTTACGGATTAGTTGCGGCACTCGTCCCGCGTGACCGGTGCGGCCATCACGGAAGAAGGGTGCCGGTGCTTGCTCGGAGAGGCGGTTCTGTGGTATAATGTATCGTGCTGGAATTTGGGTTTTGCAAGTGTTAGTCAATCTACAATACACATGAAAGGAACGAGATAATGCCAACAGGGAAGACGCTCAATGGTAAACGCTTGAGGCAGACGATTATTGCAAGTGTTGTCTGCGCATGCGGAGCAATGGCCGCGACGGCTGAGACTTTTTGCTGGAAGCCGGGGACCAATGCCGTCAACAACGCGTGGTTCAACTTCGGCGAGCCTGCGAACTGGCTGATTCCCGATCCCAACGGCAGCAATCCGAACGGACTCGTGCCGGGGCCTGAAGACAGCATCTACGGCGCACGGAATGGATGCTGGAACCTGGAAGGAAAGACGTGGACGGTCAAGAACTGGCTTTCCCAGACCGATTGGAACAAATACTTTCCCTATGTGTCCAACGGTACGCTTGTCGTTACAGGAGAATGCCGTACCCGCCGTTACCAGATCAAGCTTCAGCGCGATGCCACGCTCTCATTCCCAGCCGGATCTGTCCTCAATGGCGGCGAAGGCGATGGCGGCAATTCCAACCACTACATGGAGATTGGCAAGGGTGCCATGCTGGACGTTCACGGCACCTTGGAACCCTACAACTACTACCTGGGGATAAACCCTGGCGGAATGGCGGTCATCGACCCTGAAGACTTCCACATGGCGTCTACGACGCAGGAGAAAAACAACACGATCTATGTGCAGGGAACGGCGCTTTTCCCGCATGGCCTCGTATGGACCGGCGGCGGTGCCAATGCCAATGCCAGGTTCACAATCCTACTCAGGGGAGGAACGATTGTTGCGGCGGGTGACTTCTCGCGCAACGGCAAGACGGGGAGCTTCAAGGTGACTCTGGAGGACCAGCCGGAAGGCGGCACGTTCGAGGCTACGGACGATGTGACTTTCTCCGGCGTGGACGAGGCTTATGTCAACTATGGCATGAACTTCAACGTGCATGACGGCGCGACGCTGGACATGACACCGTTCACCTTCGTGGCTAATAAGACGAAGGCCTGTCGCAAGGTCGGCAATGGCGTTCTGCGCCTTGGCGCGAGCCTTCCCGCGGGGTTGATCGTGTCGGACGGCACCGTGTCTCTCAGCTCCCAGTTCAACGGATTGCCTGGCTTCTCGTTCCTGAACGCGGGCGTGAAGCTCCGCGTAGAGGCGGCAGGTTCTCGTCTTGACTCCATAGACGTGCCGACGCAGAAGGGGAATCTTTCGTTTGAGTGCGGCTTCGATCTCGCCCAAGTGCAGCTGAACACCCCGATCTTCTCGTCGGCCGACGCCGACATTCTCGAGCGCGCCAGGGATGGGTTCAAGAAGACGTGCCCTGAAGACCGCACGATCACAATCGTCGACGGGGCGCTCGTGTGCGCCGATTCTGGCTTGAGGATGATTGTGCGCTAAAGGAGCGTTCAGTAGTGCTCAGATGCCTTTTGGCCGCCTGCGGAGCGATCTGCATAGGCGCGTTGCACGGCGACGACGGCGGATGGCAGCCGTTCGGCGACGGGTTCGCGACGGAAGCGGGTGGCGGTGACGGTGCGCACACGATATGGCGCTGCGAGGCGAAGATGCCTCGCATGTGCAGTG
Organism: Verrucomicrobiota bacterium; assembly: GCA_016288465.1. Lineage (GTDB taxonomy): Bacteria > Verrucomicrobiota > Kiritimatiellia > RFP12 > UBA1067 > UBA1067. The sequence continues at coordinate 3,639 of JAEEZC010000043.1, forward strand.
GCGTGTGCCGGAGTTTCCGCTACCCCAAACCATCCCTTGAGCCGCTGATATACGGCGGATGGAGCCGGAGCGAAGGCGTTAGCGGAGGGGAGTGCTGTCTCTTTCTGGACGTCTACCACGACGACGGCACGGCGACATACGGGCTGAAAGTGGCATGGCCCTGCGACACGCCAGACTGGACTTCCCGCGCCGGCTTCCACATTCCGAAGAAGCCGGTGTCGGAGATAAAAATGTACGCATTCCTGCGTCGCGGCACCGGAACGGCATGGTTCCGCGACGTCTATCTGGAGAGGCGCGAGGGACGAGGCGATGCGCTGTATTCGTACCATCGCACGCGGCAGCCGTATGCGCCGATCGACACGGTGGTCGTCTCCACGCTTGTAGGCAGGGAGCAGGTGGACCGCACGTTTTCGATACCGAGCATCGGGCGTGTCCCGTGTCCTCTGGCGACAAATGCCGTTGTCGTCTGGACGGCAGACTCGATGCGGCGCGTCACGCCCCTGTCGTTCCCGACGGCCGACGACATTCCGGCCAAGCCTATCCGGCTGGATGTCGCCCAGGGCGAAAGGGAGTCCGCCCAGATATGCATTTCCGCAGGCGAGGCGGCCGGCCTGGATTCCGCAACGCTGCAGATAGTGCAGCCCCGGAATGAAGAAGGCAGGGCGTGGGGCGGAAGCGTCTCATGGCAGCGCATCGGCTATGTGCCGCGCATGCCCGGAAAGGGCCTCAGCCATCCTGAAAGCCCGCCTCTGCACGAAACATGGCTGCCCGATCCGCTCTTGCCGCCCGCGCCGTTCAGGGTTCGCGGCGGCTCCACGCAGGGGGCATGGCTCACGGTCCACGCGAATGTCGGAGCTGACGAGCCTGGCGTGTACCGAGGCGCGGTTCGCGTCCGCACGGAAAGCGGCGAGGTGGCGCACATTCCTCTGGAGGTGCGGGTGCGTCGCTTTGCGCTGCCGGAGACTTTCGGCCTGGCGACGGCGTTCAGCGTCATGGATGGATTCACGAGGGCGCAGTATTCCGGCGGCGATGTCGAAGCCCGCATCCGCGAAAGCCACGACATCATGCTCGACCATCGGCTGAATCCGGACGACATCTCGCGCACCGCTCCACCCAGGATCGAGGACCTCGTCCATGCCCGGTCGCGCGGCATGAACCGCTTCAACGTGGTCAATCTTGTGCCGCCTCCCAAGGACGCCAATGCGAAGTGGCGCTGCTTCGCTTCGCCGAAGGAGGTGTTCTCCGACGAATTCTACGCAAGCCTCAAGGCGATGCTGGAGCCGTATGTCGAGCGGCTCCGCGCGGCAGGGCTTATGCAATACGCCTACATATACGGCTTCGACGAACGGGGCGAGGCGTTCTACGATGGCATGGCAAAGCTGCATAAGCGGCTGTCGCGAGACTTTCCGGACCTGCCTCTGCTTACGACGGCCTACTCCTATAGGAGCATGAAGGGACGGGAGAGGTCGGACATCCCGGATTCGTGGTTCGCACCGGACTGGTTCTGCCCATTGACGAAGGATTATGACCTCGACATGACCAGCATGCTGAAAGGCCGCGGAAAGCAGGTGTGGTGGTACACCAGCTGCAGCCCTGGCTATCCTTATGCCAACATGGCGCCGCTGGAGAATTCGTGGTGCGAAGGGCGCATACTCCTTGGCTGGCAGACGTATCTTTACCGGGCCGACGGCTTTCTGTTCTGGCATGTAAACTGGTGGGAGGACCAGGCGCTGATGGATGAAAGCGACACGTATTTCCCTGCATGGCGTACGTACGGCTGCATGGATGCGCATGGCGACGGCGTGTTTTTGTATCCTGGCAGGGACCATGTGCTTCCCTCCATCCGGCTTGCGCAGGTCCGGGACGGCGTAGAGGACTATGAATGGCTTAAGTGCTATGCGGAACCGCTTTGCGGGGCTGATGCCGTTGAGAAGTATGCGCAGATGCTTGTCAAGGACTTGAAGGATTTCGTGCGCATTCCCGAGCGAATTCGTGCGGTGCGAAGCCAGTTGGCCGATTTTGTGGAACGAAAGGCGGAGTCTCCGGAAGCGATTCAAGGGGTGGCGAGTCCCCGCTAATAAGGTAAAGCCAGCCTGATGCCGTAAGCTTCTTGCCGTTTGCGGATAACTACGAGAAATCGGATGATTAGCGCAGTTATTCCGTAAAAACGGCAGTTGCTCTATTGCGGAAACCATTCAGAAATGGTAAAATACGGGCGCTTGATTCCTCAGTTGCAGCGGGCAGTCCAAAGGAGGAATTTCGCAGGACTTTTTGCCGTTTAGCTTAGAACGGAGGACATGGAGAGCTTACTCGAGAGGACGCATGATGCGGATTTGAACCAGCTTGTCAGGGAGCTGGCCTCTCGGCGTTGCGGCAACAAGCGGAGGAGTCTGCGCCTAAGGGCGTGGAAGCTGACGGTTGGCGCATCGTATGCGGCGAAGCGCATTCTTGACTTCGTGAGCAGCGCGGTCGGATTGCTCGTTCTTTCGCCGCTGTTCCTTGCCATCGCCGTCGCCGTCAAGCTCTCCAGCCCTGGCCCGGTGTTCTTCAGCCAGATTCGGGTCGGACGCTACGGGCGGCATTTCCGGTTCTGGAAGTTCAGGAGCATGCGAGAGGACGCGGAGTCGCAGAAGTCCGCGCTGCTTTCCCAGAACGAGTCGAAGGACGGCGTCATCTTCAAGATGAAGGACGACCCGCGCATCACCAAGGTCGGCCGTTTCCTTCGGCGCACGTCGCTCGACGAGCTGCCGCAGCTGTGGAACGTCTTCGTTGGCGACATGAGCCTGGTAGGTCCCCGTCCGCCCGTGCCGAAGGAGGTCGAGCAGTACACGCTCGAAGACCGCAAGCGGCTTGACGTCATCCCCGGCATCACGTGTCTCTGGCAGATCGAGGGCCGCAGCGAGATTCCGTTCAACGAGCAGGTCCGGCTAGACAAGGAGTACATCCTCGCGCCCAGCATCTGGAAGGACATAGTCATCCTTCTCAAGACGATACCGGCGATCATCGGCGGGAAGGGGGCGTACTGATGGACAACATCCTGTTCGTTCCTTCCACGCACGAGCTGGACTGGGTGGGCAAAGTCCTCCCGGGCATCAGCCCTGCGGAGCTTCCCGTCGCCGGAAGGCGCGCGATCGACTACGCCTTCGAGCGGGCGCAGCATCTTGGCGTCATGTTCACCGAAGTGCTGGACTGGCGCTTTTCGCAGAGACTTGCGGACGACTTCGCCGACATTACGCGCACAGGCTATCCGGTGTTCTACCTGAAGGGCGAGGGACCTGTGCCAAGGGGTCTTAGGGACATAGAGGGTTATTCAAGTCCGCTGACATGCAACATCACGGACGGGCTTATGGTCGTCTGGGGCGTCGCAATCACGACGCACGACATGGCGGACGTGGTGCTGGAGCCGATTTCCGACGAAGAGTGCGCGGAGACGCCCGCCGGCATCTACAAGCGCGCCGGCGGACGCTGGATGCGTGTGGTTCCGCACGGGCTGGTGGTGCGCAGCATAAAGGCGTGGCATGCGCTGAACTTCATAGTCCTGCACAGTGAGGATCTCTTCACGCTCCCGGGCTATTCGTCCGAGAAGCACGTGTGGCTCGGGCGGAGCGTCGTGCTTGAGCATGGGACGGAGGTGAAGCCTCCGGTTCTGCTTCAGGACAATACGTGGTGCTCGCGAAACGTCATTCTCGACGGTGACGTCGTCATCGACAGCGGATCGTACGTGAGCGAGGGGGCGACACTTCGGCGCACGGTCGTCTGCCGCGACACGTTCATCGGGTCCGGCCTTGACCTTACCGGGAAGATCGTCGTCGGGCGTCGCGTCATCGACGCGGAAAGCGAGACGTGGGTGGATCTCGAGGAGAAGGGGCTTGCCCGCCAGATTCCGACCGGCTTGGGCTGGCTTCGCGCTCTCTGGCATTTCGCGCGCGGGCGCTCTTTCGGAAGGAGGGGCTGATGGGCCGGTTCGTCTCTGGAAACGCACCCTCCGCAGACAGCGCCCTCGCCGACGCGCTCGCCGCGATCGGAAGCGAGATATCGGCCCTGCGTATTCCCGGTCTTCGAGGAGTCGTCCTCGGCGGCGGCTACGGACGAGGCGAAGGCGGAGTCAAGGTGGACAACGGCGTGGAAAGGCTGTCGAACGACCTCGACTTCTTCGCGGTCACGGGCGGAGGCGCCACGGACGCCGACGCGTCCGCGGTTTCGGCGGCGCTTGAGCCGTCGGCGCGCAGATGGACCGAAACCCTTGGCATTGACGTCGATTTCACGTCTCGCACGCCATGGCGGCTGAGGCACGACCAGGATCGGCTGATGGTGCAGGAGCTGATTCACGGCTACGCTGACGTGGCGGGCGCCGGCGGGAAAGAGCTTTTCGCCGGCATTGAGCGGCGAGAGCCGTCGGAGCTGCCGTGGATGGAGGCGGCCCGGCTTCTCATGAACCGCGGCGTCGGGCTTTTGCTGGCGATGGAGCGGAGGCCGGCGGACTTCGTCAGCAGGAACATAAACAAGTGCATTCTCGGAGCAGGCGATGCTCTTCTCGTCTCTCGCGGCCTCTACCGCTGGCGAGCAGAGGACCGCAAAGCCGCGCTTGCGTCTCAAGGCGACGACGGACTGTACGCGCGCGCTCTCGACTGGAAGTTCCGCCCTCGGGAAGAGCCGGTCTGCGACTGGGAGACTGCGCGCGGGCGCTGGCTTGCCGCGAAGGAGGAGGTCTTTGCCGCGGTGGACGACGCAGGGTTCCGCCGCACTCTTCGCAACGCTGCGCGATGGCTTGTGAGGCGGAGGACGCTGGGCGCGCCCGGGACATTCGGGCAGGATCCGGTCGTTCGCGTTCTCTCGCGCGTCGCGCGCTGCGTCGAAGAGCGGCGGCCTCTTGACGGCCCGCTTCGCCGAGACTGGGAGATTTTCAACTGATTCCGCAAACGGAAACTGAAACTAGGGAGGACGGAAACATGGCATGGAAGATCACTGAAAACGGTGCAACGCTTACGGTAGCCTTTGAAGGACGCCTGGTGGCGGCCGTCGCGCCGAATCTGCGCGACGATGTGCTCGGGCGCATGGAGAAGGAGAACAAGTCGAACGTCCTCTTTGACCTTTCGAAGATGACGCACATCGACTCGAGCGGACTGGGCGTTCTGGTGCAGGTTCTGCAGAAGGCGAAGGCGAGCGGCGGAAAGGTCGTGCTGGCGGCTCTGCAGTCGGCTCCGAAGATCGTATTCGACATCACCAAGGTGAGCAGGGTGTTCGAGATAGTGCCGACTGTCGCGGACGCGCAGTTCTGACACTCGGGGAATGCGGCTCCTCGTATCCTGCATCCCCTACGACAGGGGCAAAAGCGGCCTCTCCGTCTATGCGCGGGAGGTCGTCAGGGCGCTTGTCTCGGAAGGACACGAGGTCTCGGTCTTGGCTGACGGAGACGTGCTGGAGCGCTGGCGCGAGGGGGACGGGGGCCTGCCGGTGCCCGTCCTGTCGCTTAAGAGCTTTCCCTCTCCCGTCCTTTCAATGGCGTGGCATCTCTTCGTTCTGCCGTTCTGGATACGGCGGCATCGGAGGGAGTTCGACGGGTTTGTGATATGCGCAGCCAACCGCCGCGTGTGCGCCTGGTATCCGATTCCGACGACTGCGACGGTGCATGATCTGGCGAACTTCCACGTTGCAGGCAAGTATTCGCGCCTCAGGATGTTCTACCTTGCCCACGTTCTGCCTCATTTCGCGAAGAAGGCGCACCGCCTCGTTGCCGTCAGCGAGGCGACAAAGGCGGACATGGTGAGGTTCTGGCGCTGCAGGCCCGAGGACGTGACGGTCCTCTACAACGGACATCGGACTTCTGGCGCCGGCCGCGAGGAAAATGTCGGGAGCCGGGAAGGCGGAGCGCGGAGCATTCTCTACATTTCCAGAATAGAGCACCCCGGCAAGAACCATGTCCGGCTCATCGAGGCGTATTCGCGGCTTCCGCGCGAGCTGGCGGCGGCGCATCCGCTGGTCATTGCCGGAGCGGACTGGAAGGACGCCGAGGCCGTCCACGAGGCCGCCGCGCGCTCCCCGCACTCCGACCTGATCCGATTCACGGGCTTCGTGGACGACATCGAGAGCGTGTGGCGCGAGGCCGGGTTCTATGTGTTCCCGAGCCTTTTCGAGGGCTTCGGGCTGTCGCTTGTCGAGGCGATGGCGCGCGGAATACCGTGCGCGGCGTCCAACAACGGCTCTCTTGGAGAGATAGCGGGCGACGTTGCGATTACGTTTGATCCGCAAAGCGTGGACGAAATCGCCTCCGCGCTCGTGCGACTGCTTGGCGAGCCGGATGCGGAGCGCGCCGCCCGTGTCGCGCGCGGACGCGAACGGGCCAGGCGATTCTCGTGGGAAGACCATGCGAAGGGCATTGCGAGGCTCGTCGAAGACGCCGCGGCAAAGCCGGAAGCCTCCATGCTCTTCCGCATTCCCGTCGCTTGCGTCACGGAAGCCGAGGCTGTCGATCGGATCGTCTCTGCGGCAAAGGCGCGTCGAGACGTTCCGTTCTTCGTCGCGACGCTCAACGTCGACTTCGTGGCAAACGCCGTGAGCGGCTGGCCTTTCGGAGGAAACGACGAGCTCTGGGGGTATCTCAGGAACGCCGACCTTGTCACGGCGGACGGAATGCCGATAGTCCTTCTTTCAAGGCTTCTCGGGCGCAGACTGCCTGAGCGCGTCACGGGCGCAGACATGGTTCCCGCGATATGCCGGCGCCTTGGCGAGGAAGGCCTTGGGGCCTATGTGCTTGGAGGCGACAGAGACGCTGTCGAGGAGGCGTTTGCGAAGCTGGGCTGCCGAGGCGTCCTTGCAGGCGTGGACCCGTCTTTTGTGAATCTTGACGAGGAACAGCCCGACATCGTCGAGCGCATCAACGCGGCAAGGCCCGGCATCCTCTTCGTCGCGCTCGGCAACCCAAAGCAGGAACTCTGGATGGGGCGCAACCTCAAGAAGCTCCGCGTCGGCGTAGCGATAGGAGTAGGCGGGACGTTCAACTTTGTCGCAGGGCGAGTCAGACGCGCGCCGCTCTGGATGCAGAGGTGCGGGATGGAGTGGATATACCGCATTGTTCAGGAGCCCGGGCGGCTCTGGCGCCGCTACGCCTACGGACTCGTAAAGTATTCGTGGCTGTCGCTCATCCATCTTCTTGGAGGGTACCGCGAAGGAAGCCAGGCCGGGAGCTGGACATGAGAATCGCCCATGTGCTGCGCCGCCTTTCCTTCGACGACTGGGGAGGGACAGAACAGGTCGTCTGGAACCTTGCGAAGGCCCAGCTCAGGGCCGGACACGAGGTTCGTCTTTTTGCGACGTCGGCGCTTGCCTTCGAAGGGACCGAGCGCGTGGACGGAATCGATATAGTCCGCTTCAGGCCGGTCTATCCGTGGTGGCCGATGACGCGCCGTCTGGCTGACGCGCTGGACCGCAAGGGCGGCAACCCGTTCGTCCCGGGCCTTGCCCGCGCACTTCGCGAATGGCGTCCGGACGTCATCCACTGCCATGCCATGGCCCGCATGGCGGAGCTGTGCCTGAGAGTCGGCAAAGGGGTCAAGTGCGTTGTCTCGCTCCATGGAGGCGGCGCGAACGTTCCGGAGACTGAGGCGAAGAGCCTGAAGGCCCCTACGCGATGGCTCTTCCCATGGGGCAAGCTCGTCGACTACGCTATGGGCTGGACGCGCCGGATTCCGGAGGACTTCGGGGGAATCGTCTGCGTCGGCGAGGACGAGGCGGAGAAGTACAGGGCGAGGCATCCGCACGTCCTGTATCTGCCGAACGGCGTCGACACAAAGGTCTTCGAGTCGACCGGAACGGCTCTGGGCCGCAAATCGTCGCTTTCCGTCCTCTGCGTTGCGAGGATAGACAGGCAGAAGAACCAGATGGCGCTGGTCGAAGCGCTTTTTCGCCATCCCGAGATGACGGTTCGCCTCGTCGGACCTGTCACGCAGCCTGACTACAAAAGGGAGCTGGAGTTGCGTGCGGCGGAGCTGGGCGTTTCGTCGCGCCTTTCGTTCGTCGGCGCGCTCAAGCCCGGGAGCCGCGAGCTAGTAGAGGAGTACTCCAGGGCCGATGTCTTCGTGCTGCCGAGCCGCCACGAGCCGTTCGGCATCGTCGTGCTTGAGGCATGGGCGGCGGGGCTTCCCGTGGTAGCGAGCGACGTAGGCGGACTTGGTCGACTTTGCGCCGCGCATCCTGGCGCTGCGGCGGTGTTCCCTCCTCTCGACGCAGCGGCGCTAGACGCGGCAATCGAAAAGGCGAGGCGCGAGGGAGAGGCTATGAGCGCCGCGGGGCGCATTGCGGCGGCGAAGTACGATTGGGAAGCTTTGAGCCAGATACTGGTTGATTTCTACGCCAAATTATGAGATACTACGCACTTTGTTATGGAAGATAGTGCCGATTTATTGGAAAACGAGCGCTTGCAGATGCAGCGCATCGTGGCCACGCAGAAGGTTGCCGTAGTGATCTTGCAGAAGTGGTGTCGTCTGCTTCTCGTGTTGTTTGCGGGGTTGTTCCTGGTCTTTGCCGCCTGCGTCATATGGCGGTCCATGTACAGCATACACCGCTTCAACGCGACGACAAGGCTGCTCTACAATCCTCGCCAGGTCCCGCGCATCCAGAACATGAGCGACAAGCAGCTCCTCTCCGTGCTGGACCGCGAGTCTCTCAAGCTTGCGGTCGCGGAGAAGCTCCCCATGGGGGCGGACGAGAGGGCGTGCCTCGACGAAGGGCTCGAGATTGTGCAGGAGCGCAGGCCCTCGAACCTCTTCACGCTGACGGCCTACGCTCCGACGTGGACTGGTGCCGTCGAGAAGGTCAACAGCTACGCGCAGACGCTCATCGGCGAGTACGTGAACTACCGCGGTCGCGACCTTGCCAACTGGCGCAGTTCGCTCGTACAGCGGAAGAACGGCATCCAGAAGCAGATAGCCGAGGTCGAAAGCGAGGAGGCGATCGTCAAGGGGCACTCCGGCGTCGCGTCGCCCGTCGAGACTCTGACGACGATCAACGCGCTCATGTCGGACCAGCGCCGCAACCTTTCGATGATCAGCGTGCAGATCGCGAACGAGGAAGTGCGCCGCGCCAAACTTGAGGCCGCCGTTGGCCCGTTGTGGCCCTCGATCGTCACAAACGCCGCGACCATACGCAAGAAGAGCGCCGCGCTGGAGGCGCTGGACAAGGACATTGCGAAGCTTCGCGAGCTGTACACGGATCTCAACCCGAAGGTGAAGAGCAAGCTGGACGACAGGCAGGTCCTTCTTGCGGACTATGCGGCGTTCCTGAAGGGCAAGGGCATTGACGGCGTGACGCCGGAGGACATCGACCGCATCGAGAAGACGGCGAACGACCTCGTCGAGTCGGCCTCCAGGATGGAGGCCCTCGTAGAGAGCCAGAAGTCCCTCGAACAGGAGATCAAGGCGAACGAGGTCACGGCGACAACTCTTGTGGCGGTCATACCGTCCGTCGAGCGTCTGCGCGTCAAGCGCACCGATCTCGAGCGGATGATGCGCGAGTTCGACGAGCAGCTGGACGACATCACGTACCTTGAGGCGTCAATGGCGAACGACCTCCAGCAGATAGAGCGCGCCGGCGCGGCGGGCGACGACAGCCCGTTCAGGGGCAAGAACTTCGTCATCGCGGCTGGCGGCGCGTTCGTCTGCACGATTTCGCTCGCGATATGGCTTCTCTTCGTGGAGCTGTTCTTCGGCAAGGTGTGCTGCGCGAAGGAGCTCGCCGCAGGCGGAGACGTCGAGGTTCTCGGCTCGCTTCCTAAGGAGGGGGCGCTTTCGGCCGATGAGGAGAGAGACGTTCTGGGCGTGGTCGCGCTCAATTTCTGCAACTCGTCGGTGGCGAAGGGCGTGGCTCTGGTCTGCCGACTTCCCGGCGCGAAGCCTCAGCCGAAGTTCTCGAGCGTGCTGGACTGGTCGCTCTCCATGTCTGGTCAGCGCCTCTTCACGCTCAACGTAGTGCCGAACGCCGGCTTCAAGCCTCCCGCCGACGGCAAGCCGATGATAAACGCCGTGCGCAAGGGGTCCTCCGGATGGTTCCCCGTTTCCAATCGTCTCTCGCTCGCGCCGTCGGAGCTTCAGATGCTCCAGGCGGATCTTGAGACGCTGCGCAAGGACTTCGACTGCGTGCTGATCAACATGCCCGAAGGCGAGTGGCGCGGAAGCTTCTTCGACCAGCTGCTCGGCGCAAGCGACAGAGCGGTCGTCGTCGTCGGCGCCAATGCCACGCTTCGCTCGTCGCTCGCCGGCGCAAGGCGCCGCATCGACGCGGCCGGCAAGCCGATGGCGGGGCTCGTCACCGGCGCCACGGCCGACATGGTGCGCCTTGAACTCGACGGCAACAGGTGAGATTGAGAGAGGACTACAGGAGATGTCAGCAGGGATTAACAAGTCAGGGGCCGCGTTCGTGTTCGCGGCGGCGCTCGCGTTCGCGGGCTGCTACATGGACAGGCTCACCGGCAACTACGACGACGTCGCCGAACTAGACGGGTCCGACGACGAGAGCGCCGTCATAGAGAGGACCGGCCAGGACGACCAGGCGCAGGCCGAGCGCGAGAGGCGCCTTACGGAGCTTGCGGCCGAGGAGGAGCCTGTCTACAGGATGAACGCGGGCGACGAGATAGAGATCAGGGTCTACGACCACGCGGACCTCGGCATGACGACGAAGATCGGCCCAGACGGCAATGTGGGGTTTGCCTTCCTGGGCCAGGTCGGTCTCGGCGGGCTTACGATATCAGAGGGGGCAGAGAAGATACGCGACGGCCTCGCTCCCTATGTGAAGAGCCCGGTCGTGAGCATCACCGTCAGGAACGTCGAGAGCGCCACGGCCACGATCGCCGGAGCGTGCGTCAAGCCCGGAGTCTACGGCATCTCCAACACCACGCGCCTTGCCGACCTCTACGCAATCGCGGGCGCGAGCGCGAGCCGCCTCTACGACGGCGCAACCGTCGACGTGGCGGACCTCGACAACTCGGTGGTCGTGCGCAGGGGCGAGGTTCTGCCGGTGGACTTCAGGAAGGCCGTCAGCAGCGGCGACGAGCTGCACAACATCAGAATCAGGCGCGGAGACTACATCTACATCGCGCAGAGAATGGATTCCTCAGTGACGATCTGCGGCGAGGTCAAGAACCCGCAGCGGCGCATCTTCGAGTCCGGCATGGGTCTTATCGAGGCGCTTACCTCGTCCGGCTGGATGCTTGAAACGCACTGGAAGAACGTTATCATCATACGCGACGGCCTCTCCAACCCGAAGTTCTACAAGGTCGACGTGGACGGAATTCTCGCCGGCAAGCGTCGCAACGTGGCGCTCAGGGCGGGAGACATCGTCTATGTTCCGAGAGACAACCTTGCCGAGTACAACGTGTTCGTCAGAAAGCTCCTTCCGACGGCTCAGATCATACATCTCCTTTCGAACCGCTCGACGAGGCACACGTTCTACGACAACTGGTAGCGGGGCCGCATGAAGTACGTCGTCTTCGCCGTCGCCGCGTTTGGGATTCCCCCTTTGACGGCCCTCTTCTGCCTCAATCTGAGGTGGATGAAGCTCGCGTTCTGGGCGATGTTCGTGGCGATGTGCCTGTACGGGGCGACGTCAATCAACTTCTTCTCCTACGAGCAGTACCGAGGCACGTCGCGCGGCATGGAGATAGGCCTCATAAGCCTTTTGGACGTCGCCATGCTGTCGGCCATGGCGCTGCGGGGCAAGGTCAAGAAGCTGATGCCGGACGGCGGCGCCAGATGCTTCGCAATCTACTTTCTTCTGTGCCTGCCCAGCATCTTCGTAGCGGACAACCTGCTCTTTTCGTGGTTTGAGGTCTGGAAGATGATTCTCGTCTTCCTTCATTTCCTCGCGGTGTACTGGTATCTCCGCGTGACGGACGACGCGAAGCCCGTGTTCTGGGCGCTCCTGGCCTTTGTGGTCGTCAACGGACTTGCCGTAGTCAAGGCGCACTATTCCGGCGTCTTCCAGCCTAGTGGAGTCTTCCCTCATCGAAACGGCATGGCGATGGGCATGCTTCTCCTGGGCCCTGTATTCCTTGCGGCCTACCTGACGCACGGGCTCGGGACGTGGTTCGGACGTTGTTCGGCGCTGGCGTTCGTGTTTGCTGCGGGCTCGACGGTCTGGTCGTATTCGCGCGGGGCGATCGCCATGATCCCGATTGCCTACGGCATTACGATATTGGCGTGCTTCAGCGAGAGGAGGGGTGCGCTGCGCAAGCTGAAGAGGCTCGCGCCAATCGCCCTTGCAGGACTTGTCGGCCTGGCCCTCGTAATGCCGCGCGTAATCGACCGTTTTGCGAACGCGCCGAAATCGTCAGGCGCAACGCGCGTCGAGCTGGCGGCGTGCGCGTGGGAGATGATCCGCGACCGTCCCCTGACAGGCGTAGGCATCAACAACTGGAGCCTGAACATGGACCCTGTCCATCCCTACCAGGACAGGGCCGCAGACGCGCTGGACGCCGATCTCAACTACGGCGGCATCGTCGAGACGGTCTACCTTCTCGTATGCGCAGAGTGCGGCGTCCCCGCACTCATTGCGATGCTCGCCTGGTTTGCCTGGTACTGGCTGCTCTGCCTGCGGCTGCTGCGTCGATTGAAGCAGACGAAGTGGCTTTTCGTTCCCGCAGGGCTCCTCGGCGGTCTCACGGCGAACTATCTCCAGAGCGCGCTCGAATGGGTGCTTCGCCAACAGCTGAGCCTCGTGTGCCTCATGTTCGCATTCGCCGTGCTGAGCTACCTCAACGCCGAGAGCCAGAGACTGGCTCCCAAAGAGGAGGCGAGTGAAAGGTGAGCGACGGCGAGAAGACCACCGTCGTGACCGCCGGTGACCGCGCCTTCTCGTGGGGTTCGTTCCTCCTTGTCGCCAGCATGCGCATGAACGGGATGCGACATCCCGTAGTCGTCGGGGCGATGGGCTGGACGGACGCGATGAAGCGCCGCGTCGAGGCCCTTGGCGGAGTCACGGTGCGCGAGCTTCCCAGTTCGCGGCAGTGCGTCGCCTGCCAGAAGCCGATGCTGATGGCCTGCGACGACGTAAAGACGGAATGGGTCTGCTGGGCCGATTCCGACGCGGCGTTCGTCGGCGACTGCTCGGAGTGGCTTGTCGGCGACGATCCCGAGGAGATCGTCGTCAGGAAGTACGACCCGCCGCCTTCGGACTTCACGCCGGAGACGCTGGAGACGTGGCGGCGCGATGTAGAGCGCGTGTGCGGCGATGCGCTTTCGGAAAGCCGCTACACGACCCGCGTGAACAACCCGTTCATCGTGGTGCACAGGAAATGGCGAGGATTCCTTGGGCGGTGGCAGAGGCAGATCTCGGCTGTGCTTCCGGCCGACGTCGAGATCGTCACGAAGCACGGCACTCCGTACTTCCAGACGGACGAGAGCGTCCTCGGGAGTCTCCTCTGCTTCGACCCGGACGCGCCGAGGGTCGTCGAAAGATACAAGGCGAACGGAAGCGTCGACAAGAGCCGCTATTTCGCCCACTTCGCGTACAACCCTAAGCCGTGGCAGATGTGGAACCCGTACTCTCTGCGATGGCACGACGTCGTCGCCTCGGTCGTGGACTGGGCCGTGGCGAACGGATACGTCGCCGCGTCGGATCTGCCTTTCCCGCTTAGGCGCGCGTGGTGGCCGGTCTGCCGCGTCGCCGCGCCGCTTGCGCCATGGGTCTGGCGCGCAATGAAGCTTAGACGCAGGCTGTTTGGCTGATGAAACTGGATTTCGCGAAAAACGCGAGGCGCAACTTCGTCGCCTCTGCGGTCAACGGCGGCATCAGGCTGCTGTTCCCGTTTCTGAACCGCACGCTCTTCCTGTGGCTGCTCGGACCTGAGTATCTGGGGCTCAACGGACTCTTCGGCTCCATACTCGGCGTGCTCATGCTTGCGGAGCTCGGCTTCGGAACGGCCGTCGTCTGCTCTATGTACAAGCCGGTCGCGGACGACGACCGCGAGCTGATCTGCGCGTATCTCTGCTTCTATCGCAAAGTCTATCGCTGCGTCGGCGCGGCGATATTCGCAATAGGGCTGTGCCTGCTGCCGTTTCTCAGAAACCTCGTCCATGGCGACGTCCCTCCGGACGTGGACCTCCACATCCTATACCTCATCCACCTTGTCAACACGTCCGCAAGCTACTTTCTCTTCGCCTACCGAGGTTCCGTGCTTGGCGCCCACCACCGAAACGACGTCGTGACGAACATACGCACCGCGACCTCGGTCGTGCAGTACGTCGTCGTCTTCGTCGTCCTCCTCGCTACGCACAACTACTACCACTACGTTCTCGCGACCGTGGCCTTCACCGTGCTTCATAACGTGCTCCTTGTCAAGGAGTCGCGTCGCCTGTTCCCGGACATCGAGCCGCGCGGAGTCCTACCCGAGGAGAACCGCCGCCGCGTAGTGTCGGACGTGAAGTCCATATTCCTCCACAAGGTCGGCGGCGTCATCTCGTATTCGACCGACAACGTGGTCGTCTCCGCGTTTCTCGGCCTGGTCGCGGTTGCGGCCTATGGCAACTACTACTACGTCGTCGCGTCCGTGAGCGGGCTCGTTGCAGCCGTCTATTCGTCCATGACCGGCGGCTTCGGCAACAAGATATACACCGAGACGAAGGAGTCGAACTTCCGCCTGTTCATGCGGATGAACCGTCTGACGCTTCTAGCAGTCCTCGCCTGCGCGATATTGATGGCTGGGCTCTTCGAGCCGTTCATCAAGCTGTGGACGAAGGGAGATCCCGCGCTCGTGCGCCATGCGCTCACGCCGCTTCTGATGGTTTTCTACTTCTACGTCAACCAGTCGCGGCAGACGCTGCTCACGTTCAAGTCGGCCGCCGCGCTCTGGCGCCAGGACCGCTGGAAGCCGATCGTCGCCGGCGCGCTCAACCTTTCGCTCAACATCTCATTCGTGATTTTCCTGCCAGACGCCTACAAGCTCGACGGAGTGATACTCTCGACAATCGTGTCCGTTGTCTTCGTCCAGGTGCCTTGGGAGTCGCACGTCGTCTTCACCGAGTTCTTCGGTAGCCGCGAGGCGCGCGTCTACTGGCGCCAGCAGGCCGTCTTCGCGGTCGCGGCCATAGTCCTCTGCGCCATGGCATGGCGCGTCTCGCGCCTGGTCTGCTCGAACTTCGAATTCCTGCGTCCGTAGCGGACCGCAGCCGCAGCGCGTCAGAGGCCGTAGTATTCGTGGAACCACTTCGCGAAGACGGGTATTCCCTCTCGAATCGTCGTCCTTGGCTCGTAGCCGACGGCCTTGCGAAGCTTGTCGATGCTCGCGTAGGTGGCGTAGACGTCGCCCGCCTGCATCGGCAGCATCTCCATCTTCGGCTTCACGCCAAGCGCGGCGGCAAGCGTCTCGATGACGTCAAGCAGCCTCTCCGAGCGGTGGTTCCCGATGTTGAAGATGTCGTAGAGAGGCAGGTCTCTGGCCTCGACGACGCGCACCACGCCGTCCACGATGTCGTCGACGTATGTGAAGTCCCGCAGCATGTCGCCGCGGTTGAACGCCTTGATCGGGCGGTCGTGCAGCATTGCGTCCGCGAAGAGCGAGAGCGCCATGTCCGGACGGTACCACGACCCGTAGACAGTGAAGAAGCGCAGCCCTACAGTCTGCATCTTGTAGAGGTGCGCGTAGGTGTGCGCCATCAGCTCGTCCGCCTTCTTCGTCGCCGCGTAGAGGCTCACCGGCGTGTCGACCTTGTCGGACTCCTCGAACGGCATCTTCGTGTTGCCGCCGTAGACCGACGAGGAAGAGGCGAAGACGAGCTTCGGGACCTTCTTCGCATGCCGGCAGCATTCCAGCACGTTGAGGAAGCCTTCGACATTCGTCTTCTGGTATATGAAAGGATGTGCGATGGAGTAGCGGACTCCTGGCTGGGCCGCGAGATGGAGGACGACGTCCGGCGACTCCGACTCGAAGATGGACCTCATCGCATCCAGGTCGCAGATGTCGCTTTCGTGCATGCTGATCGCAAGATTCGCGGCTCGGTTGCGCTTCAGCGCTACGTCGTAGTAGTCGTTGAAGTTGTCGATGCCGGCTACATCCCATCCGCGCCGCAGAAACTCCTTCGCCGCGTGGAAGCCGATGAAGCCGGCTGCGCCAGTGATGAGGACTTTCATGTGCTCACGATCCTTTCTAAAAGGCGTTGCTGGCGCTTCAGGTACGCCTCGCGAGAGAAGAACGTAGCCCTCCGCGCGCAGTGCTCGCGCTGCCTCGCCCTGAATGCGGAGTCCGAAAGAAGGCGCGACAGTATGCCCGACGCGTCGTCGTCGGTGTGGTACGTGAGCTCGGCCGAGTCCACAACCTCCTGCGAGCCTCCGGCGTCCGGAACTATCGCGATTGCGCCGGACTTCAGGTATTCGGCGATGGAAATCCCGAACGCCTCGAAACGTTCGGCGTGGATGGCGTAGGAGCCGGAAAGAAGGAACCTCTCCTTGTCCTTTCCGTACTTTGGCCCGACGAACTCAAGCCAGGCGCGCGTCTCCGCCATCTTGCCAAGGCGCTTGCCGTACGAGGGATCCTGGTCGAGGCGTCCTGCGACGGACAGCCTGACGTCGAGCCCCGTAGCCGCGCGAGCTCTCTCGACGATTCCGACAATCTCGGCGACGCGCTTCTCCGGAACGATGCGGCCGATGTAGACGACCTTCAGGGGATCGCGGGCGGCGTTGCCCGCATCCGTCGGCTCGAAGAGCGTCGGCGGCAGGAACACCTCGCCGTTGAACGGACCGTAGTAGTCCCTCATCAGCCCCTCGACGAAGCGCGAGTTGGGGTATATGCGCTCGTGCGCATCGCGGATGATGCATCCCTTTGAGCGCATGCCGAGAACGGGACGCAGAATGCAGTCCGAGACAATCCTTTTCGCTCTTCCCTCGGTGCGCGGCGGCGTGCCGAAGACGCGGCTCTTTGCGTAGGCCGTGAAGTCGTCGTCGCCGAACGCCAGCATGTTGATGAAGTGGTGCGCGCTCCTGCCGAAGTCCATGACGTTGCCGGTCGAAATGCAGACGTCCGCGTCCTTAGCAAGCTCCCTGAGCCTCCTGAACCTGTAGAGCGAGTCGCGTGCGCCATGCCGACTGATGTCGTAGCCTTGAGGCGTGACTTGCACCGTCCTGAGCTTTCCGATGTCGATTCCGCAGCCAGACAGCTCCGCCGCGCGCGCGAGGTTGGCCTCCACGTCCAAGGCCACTGTCAGCTGGCAAGTATTCTGGAGCGCCTCGACGAAAGAGAGAGGAAGCGCCTCGCCTCCGCCGAAGGAGAACCCGAAGCTGTAGTAGAGGAGCGCCTTCTTCATCTTTCGCACCTCCACTCGTCTCTGGCTCTCGCCGCGGAGAAGTAAAGCCGGAACAGACGCTCCGCAGTGCCGCACAGCGCTGGGCGTCGCACGAACATCTCGACCCATCGTCCCGCCGTCCGCTTTGCCCGGGGCGCGTTCGCGAGCAGCAGCCTGTAGTCTTCGAAGCCGTTCGCGAACAGCATGCCAAGCGTTTCCGCGCGGCGTGCGCGCGGAATGCCGCGGACGTTATCCGGGTCGAACCAGAAGTAGAATATCCACTGTGTCCATGCGCGAGCCCAGCGTTCCGCTACGCGCCGGTCGAAGCCCGGTTCGCGCGAGACTTTGGCGTGGAAGGCGAGCAGCGAACGGAGAATCGTCGCCCAGTCTCCGTGGAAATAGCCCTGTCCGCGCGCAGATGTGCCGATGGCGTTCGGCCTTATTCTGTAGAGGTAGAAGGGCTCGTGGATCGGCACAACGCGCTTTGCGAGGTAGAGCGCACGAGGCGAGAACTCGCTGTCCTGCCTCCTCAGGCCGACGATGCACTTGAGCCCGCGCTCGACGAGGAACTTGCGACGGAACACCGTCATCTGCAGCATCGGGCAGGGCGGGCGCGTCGGATCGCGCAATGTGAGCAGCGTGGCCTCCACTCCCGTCATCTCCGCTGGCGCGTCATCAGGGTAGTTGTCCCGAAGCTCCGTCTCGCGCCCTGACCCGTCCTCCACGACCCTGATTGCGCAGGGGTACATGTCCGCGCCAGGACGCTCGGCGATCCTGTCCGCAATGCGCCGGAGCGAACCCTCGGCGATTGTGTCGTCGCCGTCGAGGAAGATCACGTATTCGCCTCGCGCGGCGTCAGTGCCTGCGTTGCGCGAAGCCGAGCACGAGCCCGTGCGAGGACCGGTGATGACGCGGATGCGCGTGTCCTTTGCGGCGTAGCCGCGCACGATCGCCTCGGTGTCGTCCTTGGACGCTTCGACGCCGATCACGCATTCCCAGTTCGCGAACTGCTGCCTTAGCACGGAGTCGAGGCATTCGCGCACATATGGTGCGACGTCGCAGCATGGGATGACAAACGAGAAGAATGGAACGGAAGACGAGAGCATGGAACGACGGCGCAGCGAGTCGCTGAACTCGCCGTCGTCGTTCTGGCGCACAATCGCCGGCCTGTCGTCCGTCTTCGCTTCCATATCCGTGCGTATTATACCACAAACTGCGTCTCACGGTATTTGATATAATATCAGCAACAGACAGGTGCATTATAATGAGCCTTACGATAGTCTTCGCCGCCGCGATGCTCCGGTTCCTGGATCCGTACACGTGCGTCTATCAGACGGACGATGCCAACGAGGCTCGTGCGCTCGCTGTCGCGAACGAACCCGGCTATTGGCCGGTGCCGCAGGGACTCGTCGATCCGCTCGCGCCCAGGCTGGAGGCGCGCGTCGTCCATACAGTGTTTACGCGCCAGGACAAGCCGTTCGCGAAATTCGACCCGGACGAGCCGAGCCCGCTCTTCAAGGTCAACCAGGTTGGCTATCTTCCGGATGCGCCCAAGTTCGCATATGTCGGCGCATGGCTCGGCCCAGTGTTCGGCGCATGGAAGCCAAGGTGGCAGGAAGGTGGGCCGGGATGGGAGCTCGTCGACGCGAAAAGCGGCAAGACCGTCTTCGCGAGCTTAAGCCGCCCAGTCCTGCGTGTGCGCGACGGCACTACGAAGGAGGGTGCTCCGTTTACCGGAGAGGAGACGTACGAGATGGACTTCTCCTCCGTCACGAACGAAGGCTCGTTTTTCGTCCGCATCCCTGGCGTTGGGCGGAGCATGGACTTCCGCATCTCCGCGTTCGCGGCAGAGGACGCCTTCCGCGTCCACATGGGCGGACTTTACCAGAAGCGCTGCGGAACTGCGAAGGAGGAGCCGTACACGCACTGGACTTCCGGAGCGTGTCATGCAGACGTCGTGCGCGGCACTTTTGCGCCTGAAGAAGGGAAGCTCGAACCCAAGGCGAAGTGGTTCGATATCATCCGCGACAACACCGACTGGGTGCACGGCGAGAGGCTTCGCCTTGTCGGCGGCTGGCACGACGCGGCGGACTACGACCGCCGTCCCCAGCATCTCCATGTCGTGAACGACCTTTGCGCGGTCTATCTCATGCGTCCAGGGAACTTCCGCGACGGACAGCTCGCGATCCCCGAGAACGCCAATGAAATCCCGGACATTCTCGACGAGGCGGAATGGGGCCTTCGGCATCTGCTTGCGGGGCAGCAGAGGGACGGCGGCGTCGGCACGTGGATCGAGTCGACCGGGCATCCCGGCCCTGGCAACGTCGTGGCGAAGGACCCGATGCGCTACGCGCTTTCCCGCGCAACGCGCAAGAGTTCCCTGATGTACGCC
The DNA here is from genome assembly GCA_016288465.1 of Verrucomicrobiota bacterium. Taxonomy (GTDB): domain Bacteria; phylum Verrucomicrobiota; class Kiritimatiellia; order RFP12; family UBA1067; genus UBA1067. The sequence continues at coordinate 23,295 of JAEEZC010000043.1, forward strand.
GCCCATGCCGCGCTCCTCGCGCGCTGCCACTCGTCCTTCCGAGAGAAGTACCTCGCTTCCGCAGTCAGGGCCTGGGATTTCGCCATGAAGGAGCGCCCGAGGGTCAGCGTCTTCGACGTCAAAAAGACGGCGGGGCGTTTCATAAAGAAGACGGAGGTCTCGTCTGTCGTTTGGACCGAGGACAAGAGCCTTCCAGCCGCGTATCTCGTCAAGGCGGCGGTGAACCTCGCCGCGCTCACCGGCGACAGCAGGTACTTCGAGCCTGTCAGACGGGAGATTCAGCGCCTACTAGAGGAGGTGAAGACCAATGCGTGGAACTGGATTCCGCTCATGTACTCCGGCGAGCGCGCGCTTGGTCTTCCAGACGAATTCGCCGAGTTCTTCAAGCGCTGGGAGAACCGCACCTTGAACGTGGCCAGGGACGTCCTGAATCAGGTGGGCTCGGCCTATGCATACCGTGCGCCTTGGTGGGCGCCCGGCAAAGGCTGGTGCCACGCAATGAGCTGGGGGCAGAGCCATCCGCTTCGCCGCGCTCAGTACCTTGTCGCCGCGCACGGGATGACCGGCGACGGCAAGTTTCTCGCAGCCGCATCGCTTGCGAACGATTTCCACAACGGATGCAATCCGCAGGGAGCGACGCTGACGAGCGGACTCGGCAGCGTCTATCCAGTTGCATTCCTCGACCTGCCCTCCTACGTCGACGGGATCGCCGAATACGTGCCCGGCATAACGCCGTACCGCTGGAATTACGGCATGCCGCCGAAGGTCGTCGAGATGGTCTTCGGCGGCGACAAGGCGCGCGCGACGAAATGGCCGGTCTGGCGTCGCTGGGGAAATCTCGAGAACCAGACCGTCGCCGCGAGCGAATACACTGTGTGGGAGACGATCGCGCCAGCAGCGAGCGTGACCGGCTACCTGCTCACGCCTTCCGGCGCTCCGCCCGCCCCGCGCCCCGCGCCGGCGAAGGACATCCGAAACCTTCCTGGATACTGGACACTGCCATGATAGAACTCCTCAAAAAAGCCAGGCGCGCGATATCCGCCGCGATTCTCCGCGCCAGGACCGGCCGCGAGGCGAGGCGCGCGTTCCGCTACGACATGGCGCAGTTCATGGAAAACGCAGGAGCGCTCCATCTTGAACGCAGGGCTGCCGCTTGCGCAGAGATCGTGATGGGCTACCATGTCCTGGAAAAGGGGCTGACCATGCCGCGCCGTCGCCTCGGATTCGGCAAGGGCGCGGTTGTGCACCTCGCGAACCTCGTCGACGCATTCGAGCGGCGGTTCGGACGTGGCGACGCGCAGGTGGAGCACGCCGTCGGTGTGCTGCGCGCATACCGCGAGCTACATCGCGACTGGCCGGAGCCGATGCCGCGCCTGGACGCATTCCTGTCCGCACACGCCGAAACGCGAGCCGCCGTCGAACCGCACGTCACGCGGTCGGAGTTCTTTGCTGCGAAGGACGCGCCGTTTCCTGAGTTCGCCGCGTCGCGCCACGTGGTCCGTCACTTCGCAGGAGCCGTTCCAAGAGAGACGATCGAGGCCGCCGTCTCGCTTGCGCTCACCGCGCCTAGCGCCTGCAATCGCCAGCACGCGCGCGTCCACGCCGTGGACGACCCCGAGCTCAGGGACAGGCTCTTCGAGCTGCAGGGCGGGACGCGCGGATTCGGCGCGGATGCGGACAAGGTGCTGGTCGTCACGGCGGATCTTTCCACCGTCCGCTGGAGCTGGGAGCGCCACGACGCATACATAAACGGCGGCATATTCGTGATGAACCTCTGCTACGCGCTCCACTGGCACGGCGTCGCTCACTGCATTCTGCACTGGAGCGTTCCTCCGGAGTCCGACCGCACGGCCCACAGGCTCCTCGGCATTCCGTCTAACGAGGCGATCGTCCAGGTGATCGTCTGCGGTGCGCCGCCTGAGGAATTCGATGTGGCGGCGTCTCCGCGTCGCAGCGTCGGCGAGATCCTCTCTTGGCACGGAGGTGGGCGATGAAAGTCCTGCTTGGAGGCATTCCGCTTGGATGCGACAACATCGGTGACGAGGCGATAATCGCCTGCGTCGTGAAGATGTTGAAGGGGGCTCTACGCGGTGCCGAGATTGCCGTCGCGACGGCTGACCCAGCGACGGAAGGTCGCCTCGGCGTTGCGGTCGTTCCTCCGTTCGGCTTCGCGAAGGTTCCGATGGACGGCTTCGCCGAGGTCGTTCGCCGTCACGACGCATACGTCTGGTGCGGGGCGACGGGGCTTTCGGACTATCCTCACGTCGCGCTCGATCTTCTTGAGATTGCGCAGCGAGAGGGCGTCCCGACGTTTGTGTGGGGCGTTGGAATGAACGACGAGCTGAACCCCGTCTTCTTCAGGGTACATGGCAGAAGGCGGCTTGTCCTTTCATGCCTCGGGCTAGTCGGCTGGTACGAGCGGCGGTTGCGAGAAAGGCTCGTGCGTCGCATCGCGGCGCTTTTGCCGCGTTGCAGGGGCGTGTGGCTCAGAGATCCCGAAAGCGCTGCAATGCTCGCGTCTTTGGGCTTCTCCGGCGCGCGCATTGCCGCCGACAGTGCAATCCTGCTCTCAACACCCCGTTCCCCGTCGTCCGTTCCCCGTTCCCCGACGCTCGGCCTCTGCATATCGACTCAGAACCAGGTGTCGGACCTTGACGGAGTGAAGGGCCTTGTCGCCGCAGTGCGTAGCGCGGGTGCGCGAGTTCTCGGCATCCCGATGAACCCGAAGACCGACCGCGCGCTTATGGAGTCTCTTGGCGTCGAGTGCGTCTCGGGTTGCACACCGGAGTCCGTTAGCGAGGCGGCTGCGGAATGCGACGTGGTCCTTTCGAGCCGGCTCCATCTTCTCATCCTTGCGGCGAACGTCGGCACTCCTGTCATGGGCATTGCGCGGGGATCGAAGCTCGCGAACTGGCTTGCCAACTTCGGAAGGACTGTCGAGGGGAGCGTCTGCGACTGTGACTGGCCGAAGACCACGGCACACGTGCTCGCCGCGCTCAAGGACCGCGGCGACTGGGACGAGGTGCGCGCTTCGGCATACGCTCGGCTGACGGAGCGGCTTGAAAAGGCCCGCGGCGAATTTGCCGCGGAACTGGAGGCGTGCAATGCAAAGTGAAGCGCCGAGGATCAGCGTGCTGGTGCGCTCGTACAACGACGCGGCGTTCATCGGGAGGACGCTTAAAGGCGTCTTTTCCCAGTCGCTTGCTCCGTTCGAGGTGATTGTCTGCGACGATGCGTCTTCGGACGGCACTCGCGACATAGCCGCCGGCTTCCCTGTCAGATTTGTGGAGAGGCCCGCCGGCGCGTACAAGCCGGGCCGCACACTCAACGCGCTTGTCCGGGAGGCGAAGGGCGAGATTGTCGTCTTCAACAACTCGGACGCAGTCCCGTGCGATAGAGACTGGCTTGCGGAGCTTGTGAAGCCGCTCGTCGCCGAGCCTGGGAAGCCGGCCTTTGCGTTCGCCAACCAGCTGCCGCGTCCGGACGCTCAGGCGCTCGTCCGCAAGGACTCTCTTCGCGCCTTTGGCGACGGGAAGGTGCAGGCGACGTGGCGCTTCTTCTTCTCGCTCGCGAGTTCGGCGACCTGGAAGCGTCTTCTTGTCGAAACTCCCTTTGACGAAGACATCCAGTATTCGGAGGACGTCGAATGGACCTGGCGCAATTCGCGCCGGGAGAAGGATCCAGTGCGCGTCGTCTATTGCCCCGACGCGCACGTCGAGCATTCGCACAACTACACGCTAGGCGAGCTTGCGCGGCGCTTCCGCGGCGAAGGTGCCGCTGACCGTGCCATCTTCGGCGACCAGCCATCGCTTGTGCGTGAACTTTCGTCAGCGGCGCGCGAGACACTTCGCGACTGGGCGTATCTGGCTCCGCATCCGAGCGATTGGGCGGAGATTCCCGTAGCGCCCGTCCGTCGCATTGTCCAGCGTCTTGCGCACTGGTGCGGCTCGAGACAGTAGCCGGGAGTCAAGAATCAAGTCGGTGGCGCTGCCTTTCTGGCATTTCTCGCTGTCCCTCGTATGACTGGAGGGACATGCTACGTTCTCTGAAGGGACAGGCTGGGAAGCTTGAAGGGACACACGGCAAAGGGTCAAGGGAACATCCATTTCCATTCGCTCTGCCTCGCCCGCCATAATGCCATAACTGCCAGAATATCGCGAAAAGGCCGGGAGAATGATCAATCGGAACATTCTTGAAAATGGTATAATATGGGCACGATGACAGAAGTAGTGTTTTAGCTGGGTTTCTTTGACGTGTCAGATATGCGATGGCGAGCGGCAACAAGGACTTTTCACTAAAATCTGGGTCTGCATCTTTGGGCGTCGGCCTGACGGCTCGGGACGCGAGTGAAATGGTATAATATGGTGCGCCAAGCAAAGCTCGATACAGCTAGTGAAATGAAAGGAGTTCACGCTGACTAGAGATCGACAGTTGGATAGGAAGACAGGCGGCAAAAGGGGCGACCCGATTGTCGAAGCCCTGTCCTACAAACAGGTGAGCCGCAGCGCAAGCGAGGCCGAGCGCGTCTGGAAAGTTGCATCGGGAACTTGGGAGGCCTGCGGCGCGAAAGCGTCCGCAGAAGTCGGACGAACCCATAGTAGCGTCGAAGCGGGGCAATGCCCGCTGAAAAACGCCGAGACCTACTACGGAGAACTACAGAAACTCGGGCTGATAGCCCTCACAAGAAGGAGATACCGATGACACGGTTTGAAGAGGGGGCCTCCGCACCGGAAGGACCGAGGCGGAAGGCTCTACTCCACGTGACGGAAGGCGGATGCGGCAAAATGGGCGTTGCAAGGGCCGGCAGTGTTCGGCTCTCATTGGCGATGACGGCGGTTCTGGCCGTCAGTGCCGCGTATGCGGCGCTGCCCGCAAACACAAGCACCCCCTGCAGCACTTGGTTCGATCCGGTGCTTCAGGTGGAGTTCCCGGAAAGGCTCGGCGGCTTTCCGATGGTGGCCAGGCGCGTCTACAATTCAGGTGGCGACAACTATTCGCTTTCGTACGGCATCAAGGGCGGCGGAGTCTTCGACCTGTATGTCTTCACCTTCGACCATGAGCCGATGGCGGATGGCGTGAGCGCCAAGTCCCGAGCTCAGCTTGACGAGGCGGCCAATGTCGTCCGCCTGTGCTACAAGAACTCCAAGTCTCTCGGCATGATGGTCGGCGGCAAGCTTCCCAAGTGCGGACTGGCGTACGAGTGGACGTCATTCCTTGTCAAGTTCCCGAGGAGCGTCGGTAGAAGCATGTCGATTGCGCTGGTCTTCTCCTGGCGGAACCGTTTCGTCAAAATCCGCTATTCGATGCCGGTGGATGGGGCGACGACTGCTCCGTGCGAGACGCTGCCGAAGGCCGTTCAGGACGTATTGTGCGGTCTGGACGACCTGATAGACCATGCGAACAAGGCGGGTAACCAGATCACTGGCGCTGGAACTCCCGCCAGCTCCAAGAGCCTTTGAAGGGAAAATGGCCGCTCGTACAGGGAAGGGCGCTTGCTCGTACAGTCGGAATCGCTTGCCCGTACAGGGCTCGCTACGGGCGGGTATCACCCGAGCCGCTGCTTCGCGGACACTACCCGACGTGATTTTGACGCTCGTGCACAGCACTCGCCTGTTACCGCGGGTCGTCAAAATCATGTCGGTTCCGCGAAGCGTCTCTCGTGCGATCCC
>JAEEZC010000347.1 GCA_016288465.1 Verrucomicrobiota bacterium
CACCGAGACGTCGACGTTCGCAACAGTCTCGACGGACATTGAATGCCACGGCACCGCGACGACCGTGTTCGTCAGCGCGCTCGAAACCCTGAGCACGCCCACCGTCGCGGCGGACGTGAGGACCGCCTCGCCGCTGTAGAGCTCGTTCGTGGGCATGAGAACCATGTTGAACACGTAGAGGCCGGTCGGGTCGCCGGGCCCGAGGTTGATGTTGCCTTCGTACTTGTTGCTGAGCGGGCCTCTCGTGAACTCGCTCTCGCCCTTAAGCTTCTTGTCGATGCGGAACCAGATCGACAGGCCCGTGTTGCGCAGCGCCACGATGTCGGGGAAGTGCATTGCGAACGAGTTGCCCGAGACGAGGCTGCCGCGCTGGAGAACCGTCGCGACGAGCTTCTTGCTGAGGTCCGAGCGCTCTATGATGTAGTTCTGCCAGAGCTTGAGGCCGTTCGGGCAGACCTCGTCGAGGTTCGCATACCTCTCCTGCGCGTCGACGAAGCGCGCGCTCGGCTTGCCGGTCGTCCTGAGAAGCCAGCCGGGGTCGCTCACGTGGATCGGCGTCTGGTAGCCCGACGCGCCGTCCATGTTGACCCGGTAGTCCCAGCCGTTGACCGTGACTGTGCAGTTCGTGATGAACGTCGTGTGGTTCGGCGCGGAGGCGCGGAAGTAGAGCTTGTACTTGCCCGGAGACGTGAACGCGGGAGGCTCGCTCTGCCATTCGCCCGCTTCGTCGCGGAACGAGCACGAAAGGGGATTCAGGTCGCCTCTTACCAGCCCGCTCACGTTCGTGACGACCTGCGGAACCTGCGGGTCGCCAGTGTAGTCCATCGAGACGTCGCCGATCGTCGCGGTCAGCTCCGCAGGATGTACCGTCACCCTGAACGTGCCCGTCTGATCGTCGTGGCTCGGCGCGGTCGCCTTGAAGATGATCGTGTAGTTGCCCGCGTTCGTGACCGTCGGCTCGGCAAGCCAGTCGCTCGCGCCTCCGATGCTGTAGCGGTACGTTATGTGCTGGCCGCCGCGCAGGCCGGACTCTGTGAACGTGAGCGCGTTCGTGGTGAAGGCCTCGCCCGTGTAGTTCGTCTCGACGTCCGCGATCAAGGTCTTGAACACCGCGTTGGTGATCGTGTAGACACCGCCGATGTATTCCAGCTTGTACTGGTAAAGGATTTCCTCTTCAGATCCCTCTTCGGTGTGTTTCTTGTCCTGCCCGCCGCCTTTGATGTTTAGCGTTCCCCTTGAGATCTGGTAGATTCCCGCAGGCGCAGGCCACGAATTGGTGTAGGCGAAGACTTCGCAGTCCTGGTCGCCTTCCCATTCGTCAGGGTACCTGTTTTCAAATCCCCATCCGCTCGTCTGGCCTCCGTAAGTAGGTCCGTACACCCCGAAGGTCGAAACCAGGTCGTCTCCATAGCATGTTGTCACAGGCACGGCCGCCACGATGTAGAGAAGCGTGTTTGACGCAATTCCGCTCGTAATCTGAATCTTTTCCACATTTGAATACGATTTGGGCACGATGTACGATTCGGCGGAGGCGGTCGCGTTGCTAAGCACAAGGCGTATCCAGTAGTTCGTCGGTGTGGGCGCACTCAGCGGCAGCGCCGCGAACGACTCCGTGTCGAGGGTGTGCAAAGAGCAGAGCATTAGGCTGAACTGCTCCGTGCCTTCGTCTCCGGGTAGAGGAAGTGGATTGTTCGACTTTATCTTCGCCTCGTCCGTCGAGTAGATCGCTATTATCTCCGTCTCTGCCGGATCGTAAGTTCCCGTTGATCCGGACATCCATATCGAGGCGATGTTGCTGTCCCAGCTCACTCTGTTGATATGCAGGGACGGGTTTTCCACCACCGAAGTGTTCATTGCCACGATTTCGTCGGAAAGGAAGAACTTGAGCCACTGCTCGTCTCCGGCTGCAAGACGGAAGTAGTATGTCTTGTTGCGTTGGAACCTGCCCTCGGCGCTTAGCTTGAACGACCTGGCGTCCGAGTGCACCTTCCCTACGTTCGCGCCAAGGTCCAGAAGGTTCACTCCGTCGCCGGAAGGCGGCAAGTCGCCCTTAAGCGCGTTTTCGGATTCGCTCCAGTAGCAGAAGAGGTGCGTGACGTCGTTGGTTTCGTGGAGATTGTAGTACACCGTTGCTTCGTCGGGGGACCCTTTCTTCCAGGTCGCCCGCTCCAGCGTAATCGCCGGGAGCGTGAACGAGGCGATTTCGTCGGAGTACATGTACGAGTTCGCGTCCTTTCGTGCCACGATGCGCACCCAGTACGTGTAGCCGACTTCTGGAGGAATGAATGTCGTCGTTCCGACGCCGATGGCACTGGCAGCGATCTTGCTCCATTCGCCGTTGCCGTTCGCGACCTCGTTCGAGCTGACCTTGCTGTAGAGAATGTAGAGGTCGTCCAGCTGGGACTGGATGCCCGCCCAGTACGCGCGGTAGGTTATGGTGGCAATTCCATTCTCATTATCGTATTCGCAGCTCGTCATCGATATGCGCGGCTCCTCCGCAACCGGATCGCGCCCGTGGACCTCGTAGGAGATCAGGACGACGCCGTCGCCGCCGTTGCCGCCCTGCCAGTATGCCGTCTTGTTCTTCTCGCCATAGTTCATGCTGCCGCCGCCGCCGCCAGCGCCGGTGTTTGGCACGCCCGATGTCGCCAGAGTCTTGTTCTTCACGTCCGCCGCGTTGCCGCCGATGCCGGAGCCGCCGCCGCCAGGCTTCGTGAAGTTTGCGCTGTCTTGGCGAAGTGCGTAGCCGCCGCCGCCGCCAGCGCCGAAGAAGAGCGTCTCGCCCGTGATCGAGCACGAGAACCCTACGCCGCCCGCGCCTCCGGCGGACCATTGGTCGAACGTTGCCGAGAGACCGTAGCGTCCAGCCCCGCCGCCGCCGCCGGCTGCGACCTTGCCGATCGAGCCACCGGAGAGGGCGTCGTTGCCTCGTCCGCCCTTGTTCCCGTACAAGCCGTCATCCGTTGGGTTGCCGCCCAGATAGGCCCACGTTCCACCGCCGCCGGATGCGCCGTCGGCGCCTTTGGCTACGTCTTCATCGCCTTCGGCAAAACTGCCGCCGCCGCCGCCGCCGGGCACGAGAACAAGCATTGTCTCGCTGTCCTCGCCGTCCACGCGCGCAATGTAGGAGATCTGGCCGTTGCCGAAGCTGCTTTGCGTTGTTGTGTTCGACGGGGCTATCCCGCCCTGGCCGACTTGGACATGGTATACTCTGCCAGTCTCGACCGGGAACGCCTCGTTGTAGTAGAGACCGCCGCCGCCGCCGCCGCCGCCGATCTTGTAGCCGCCAGCGCCGCCGCCGCCGACAACGAGCATCTCGACGTTCGTCGCGTAGTCAGGCGCAACGAAGCGGTACGAGCCTGCGCGGTAGATGTGCACAAATCTGTTGTCGAGGCGCAGAAGTTCGCCTTCTACGTCAGCCGTCGTTATGTTGCCGGTCGTGCGGAACGAGCCGGAGCGCTCGCGGTTCATGCGCTCCTGCCCGTTGACCACGTTGACCGCGCGAATGCGGAAGTTGTATGGCATGTCCTGCTTCAGGCCCGTCACCGGTATCGAAAACACGGTTCCCGCCGTCGCATGCTCAAGAAGGGGCGTCCATGTCTCGGGAACCTCCTCGCCGTCTGCCCAGAGGAGGTATTCGACTCGGCACTCGGTGGCTCCTGAGCCGCAGAAAGTGACCGTTCCCGCGAACTGCACGTAGGCGTAGCTCACGTCGACGACCGTGTTCGGCATTCTGGCGCCCTGGTCCCACACGACTACGGGCACGAGCGACTCCACGCCGCGCCCGACGCTTGCGGCTTTCGTCACGAACGGAACTTCGTACTGACGCATGGAGTCGTATTCGGCCTTTATCCAGTCGTCAGAGCGGATTCCCTTCGAATAGCGGGCTTCGTCGACCCATCCGTTGAACGCGCCCGTTCCGTTCTCCTGCCCGCCGATGCAGAGGTGGTCGAAGAAGGCGTTCTCGTCGTTCACGACTGGCGTCAGCATGTTGAATCCGCCCCTTGTGCTCGGAAGCTCCACTCCGTTCAGAAACGCGTGGAACGTCTGGTTGCTGAAGACGAACGTCCAATAGGCCCACTGCGTGTGCGAGTATCCGGTCACGCCAAATGTCCTGTAGTCCGTCTTGGTTGCGGCGCTGCCCCAGACACGGAGCGAATCCGCCGCGTTGTCGTGGTACTGTACGCCCCATCCCACGTTTGCATCCTCGCTCTTGCGGCCTACGAGATAAGCCCATTTCGGGGCCGAGTCAGCCGTCTTGTACCACCCCGAGTACGTGAAGACGTTTCCTACGCCGGTCCGGAGAAGGTTGTTCTTGTCGAAGGCTATGACGCGCCCGTATGTCGCTGACGACCCCGGCATCTGCGCCACACGTCTGCAGTTGCCGCCGATCATCTGGCCGGCGTTGACGCCTTCGAGCGACTGCGCGTGCGTTTCGGCGGTGAGGCCGTGCCCCGTCGAGTCCTTGATGTCTACGACTCCGTCGCCGGGCTCGTTCATGTGCCAGACGCCGACGTAGCGCTCAAAGGTGTTGCCGGTGTCGGGAAGCGGATCGAGAAGCGGGCTTCTGTAGCACATCGTGAACTTCGTCCCGTTGTTCATGGTCGGCAGTCGCACCCAGATGAGCGTCATGCCGTTCTTGTTCCACGTGTCGATCTCGTGCGGGATGATGTGGCCCGTCTCGTCCACGAACGCCATGTCGCTGCCGTCGTAGTGGTAGAAGTCGTCGTAGGTGAAGCCGTTCGTGTCCTTCTTGCGGATGTCCACAAGCACAGGGAAGTTCGTGAGCGTTTCGGTTCCCGTATAGCCGGTCACCGTGAATCGAAGATAGCGCTCGAACCCGTTGACGACCCAGTACGTTTCCGTGTCGTCGCTGAAGAGGTGCGTGTATTCTGAGCCTATGCCGCCGCCACCGTGACCGAGCGTAGTGAACGTCCCAGACACGGGTTCCGTGGTGAAGCCGTTGTTGCCCACGGCCCGGAATTTGTACGTGTACTCGGTTTCCGGCTCAAGCTCCTGAATGTCCCGTCTGAAGGTAGCCCCGCGTGCCAGGGCCTCGACGAGCGTCGTCCAGTCCGTTGGCTCGGCTCCGCCCGAAACCCAGACCTTGTACTGAACCGAGCACCAGTCCTCGTCGCCGAGCGCCAAGACCTCGCCTGCGGAAATTACGAAATCGGACGAAATCGTCGCGATTCCGGACGATCCTGCGGTAGAAGACCATGAAACGGTCAGATTGGCCTCTGTCGTGAACTCGCCCGAGACGTTAATCGATTCCACCTCGCCGTCGCCTATGGCGCGGAGCGCGTAGCAATAGTCCGTCGAAGCGGCAAGATTCGTCACGGCAACTGCGAACGAGTTGCCTGTAGTCAGCCCGTTCGTTAGCGTGGTCCAGCTGTTTGGCTCCGTCCCGCCTTTCGTCCAGACCATGTACTGGATCTCGCACGCCTCAGAACTCCCGATATTCTGGACTGTTCCGGAAAACGTGACGGAATCGCAGTGTATTGCCGAAACTCCAGTCGAGCCGTCAACATCGTCAGCCCACGTCACGACGGGACCTTCCGGCCGTTCGGCAAGAACGAATCTGCGATTGTTGATCGTGTCGAAGTCGGCCTTGACCCAGTCTCCGCTTACAACGCCAGGACGAAGCCGCACCTCGTCCATGGAGCCGTAGAATCGACGCCCTTTTTTCCCAGTTGCATCGGCTGGATTGGGCTGCGTGGAACCGCCGATGCCGATGTTGGCATCCTCCTGTCGTACCGCTGGGTTCCCCGTCATAGACTCCGCGAGAACTCCGTTGAGGTAGATGTCGACAACTGGCACGTTGCCGTTTGTGGCGTACTTCCAGACGATGTCGACCTTCTTCCAGACACCGTCGTTCTTCTTCAGCGTCGAGCCAATAGGCTGCAACGTGCACATGTTATGGGAGTTATCGTTGTCGCAATGCACGCGCATGTAGTCGACTGTAGCGCCAGCAGTCTTGTCGCCGCCAAACTGCATTCCCCACGAATAGCCCTGGTCGCCTTTGCGGCGGCAGATGAGGTAGCCATACTTGAGGTTTTCATTATTGCTGGCTTGCGCCATCATCCAGAACGACGCGTGGAAATCTGTGCCAAGCGACTCGGCAAGCGCCTTCTTGGCAGGGTCGCTAAGAACGTCGACGACGATTCCGTGGGCATGGTTGTTGTCCTCTGCAATCTTGCGGGCGCGACCGATGGCGCCGTTGTTGGCGTTGATTCCTTCGCCGGCCGACGTGGAGCCGTGAAGTGAGTTGGTTGTCGAATCGGAAATCTGTTTGTTAGTCCCTGTCTCGCTCAAGTGCCAGACTCCGACGTAGTCGCCCCACGGATTCGGGTTCGTAACCCACGCGCCGGACGCGTTGACGTTGTAGCACATGTAGAACTGCGTCCCCTGCGCCATTTCGGGAAGCTTCACCCAGACAAGCGATTCGCCGCTACTGTTCCACGTGTCGATTTCGGAGGCAAGCTGATTGCCGGTTTCGTCGAAGAACGCCAAATCTGCACCGCCCTGGTTGGTCAGATCGGAATACTTGAATCTCGGTATGCCCTGGTCGGTCAAGGCGTTGTATTCCGCAATGCGCACCAGAACTGGGAAGTTCGTGAGGGGAGTCGAACCCGTGTATCCATTAACCTGAAGCTTGATCTTGTGGCCGAAGTCGGTCATCGCCAGATTGTCGGCCTTTGCGCCGAGCGCGGCGATTCCGAGCCCTGCGGCGACGATAAGGGAAATGCGTTTCATGGTTGTCTTGTCTCTCCTTTCCCTTTATTCGGCCCTTGTCACCTTGAAGAACCTGGCCTCGGTCGTCGCGTCGGCCTCGAACTCTATCTCGCCGCCGCTCGTGCCGTCGGCAATTCCGGACACGGGGTCCGCCGAAAGCGCGTCGGGCGCCTCGCCGCGTGAACCGCTGGGGCGTCGTCCGCAACGGCGGCGTCGAGATAAAGGCTGCTTCCCCCTTCGCTTCTGCGGCTTTCGCCGCGGCGACGGA
>JAEEZC010000348.1 GCA_016288465.1 Verrucomicrobiota bacterium
CCGCACCGCACAAGGGTGCTATTCTACCATCAGTTCGACTGACGGGAGTGGTGGCGAACTGACGAAAATGGCGAAAACCTACGGCGACAGCAACATAAAGACGCTCGATCCGGTCACGCATATACGCATGCGGCCGGGCATGTACGTCGGCGAGCCCGGCACGGGCGCGATGTACCATGACTGCATCTACATCCTGATGAAGGAGGTGATCGACAACTCGATCGACGAATTCGTCATGGGATGCGGCAAGAAGATCGACGTGACCGTCGACTATGCGACGGGCGAGGTGTCGGTGCGCGACTACGGGCGAGGCATCCCGCTTGGCAAGGTCGTGGACTGCGTCTCGCAGATGAACACGGGCGGCAAGTTCGACTCGGACGCGTTCCAGTTCTCGGCCGGCATGAACGGCGTCGGCACGAAGGCGGTCAACGCGCTTTCCGAGTTCTTCGAAGTCCGCTCGTACCGCGAGGGCGAGTTTTCGGAGGCGTACTTCGAGGAGGGACGCCTCAAGAGCCAGAAGCGCGGGCGTCAGAAGACGCCGGAGCGCGACGGCACGTTCATACGGTACAAGCCGGACGTGAAGGTGCTCAAGCACTTCAAGGTTCGCGAGGAGCATGTCGTCCGGCGCATGAAGATGTACTGCTACGTGAACGCGGGGCTGGCGATAAGCCTGAACGGGCAGACATTCTGCTCGGAGCACGGGCTCTCCGACCTGATCTCCGACGAAGTGCAGTTCGAGAAGCTGTACGCGCCGTTCCAAATGAAGACGAAGAGCTTCGAGGCGATCTTCACGCACACGAACCGCTTCGGCGACGAGTACTATTCGTTCGTGAACGGGCAGTACACGACCGACGGCGGCACGCATCTGACGGCGTTCAAGGAGGCTCTCACCAAGGCGCTGAACGACTACGACTCGAAGAAACGCTTCGACGGCGACGACATACGGGACGGGCTCATCGGTGCGGTGTCCATAAGGATAATGAACCCGGTGTTCGAAGGCCAGACCAAGATCAAGTTCGTGATGAACGACATTCGAGCGGACCTCGTCGCCGAGATGAAGAAGGAGATCGAGGCGGCTCTGCACCGTTCGCCCGCCGAGACGGAGCGCCTGATCGCCAAGGTGGAGGAGACCGGCAAGATTCGCTCTCAGCTCGTCACCATCAAGAAGAAGGCGCGCGAGCACGCGCAGGCCGTGTCGGTGAGAGTCCCGCAGCTCAAGGACTGCAAGAACCACCTGAAGCTCGACAAGGTCAACAAGAAGACGGGCCGTCCCGAGGGCGACGAGACGATGATCTTCCTCACGGAGGGCCTCTCCGCCGGCGGGACGCTGGGGAAGGTCCGCGACGCCACCAGCCAGGCGGTGTTCTTTCTGAAGGGCAAGTGCCTGAACACGTGCGGGATGAGCAAGAACGTCCTGTACGAGAACGTGGAGTTCTTCAATCTCATAAAGACCCTCGACATAGACGAGACCACGGAGCACCTGCGCTACGGCAAGATCATCTTCGCGACCGATGCCGATGTCGACGGCCTTCACATCAGGATGCTGCTTACGACGTTCTTCATGAGGTTCTACAGGAAGCTTGTGCTGGATGGGCGGGTGTTCATACTCGAGACACCGCTGTTCAGGGTCAGGAACAAGAAGGACCAGTACTACTGCTTCTCCGAGGAGGAGCGCGATTCTGCCGCCAGAAAGTGCGGCAGGGGGTGCGAGATCACCAGGTTCAAGGGGCTCGGCGAGCTCGACGACGACGACTTCAAGGCGTTCATAGGTCCCGACATGCGGCTTACGCCAGTTACGTGCGCGGACGACACTGACGTCGAGAGGACCATAAAGTTCTACATGGGAAGCAACACTCCCGAACGCAAGGACTATATAATGGAAACGCTTGTCTGCGACGAGACGAGCTTTGAGTAGCGAAATATGGTATAATGTTCGGGAAAACAGGAGCGAACGATGGACCAGATACTCCAGCTGCTGATACAGAACGGATACATTGACGAGGCCGCCGCCAAGGATCTCGCCGATCTTGCAAAAACAGAGTCCAAGCCGATGCGCCAGCTGGTCATCGACCAGGGCATCCTCGACGAGGACTCTCTGCTAGCCGCGATGGCCGCGTACCAGGACACCGAGGCGATTGACCTCGGCAGCATGACGATCGAGTCGGAGGTGACGGAGTCGATCCCCGTCTCGACCGCCCGCATGTACAACGTCTTTCCCGTTGCCGCGGACGAGTCGTCGGTGACGCTCGCCACGTTCGACCTTGTGGACCCGCGCATCTCCGACGAGATACTCTTCACCCTCTCGAAGGAGGTTCGGTTCGTCTTCGCGCGCGAGAAGGACGTGATGGACCGCATCGCCCAGTACTACGGCGACTCCAACGAGTCCGTCGCGGACATGATCAAGTCGCTGGGCGAGGGGATGACTGACGACGAGGCCCTGGCCTCGGCCGGCGACGCGAACGACATCGCGTCGATGGAGTCGATGGCGAACTCCAACGCGATCATCAAGTTCGTCAACCTCGTCCTTTACCAGGGCGTCGTGGACCACGCGGCCGACATCCACATCGAGCCGTTCGAAGACGACTTCAAGATACGCTACCGCGTCGACGGCGCGCTGTACGCCATGAAGGCGCCAGACGTCAAGATGGCTCCCGCCATCATATCCCGCGTCAAGATCCTCGCGAACCTCAACATCGCGGAGCGCCGCATCCCGCAGGACGGCCGCATCGCGCTCACGGTCGCCGGCCGTCCGGTCGACCTTCGCGTGAGCTGCCTGCCGACGGCGCACGGCGAGTCTGTCGTAATGCGAATTCTCGACCAGACAACGACGTCGCTCGACCTGGAGAACGTCGGCCTGCCCGAGGACGTGTACGAGCAGATCACGATGGACATCGAGAAGCCCAACGGCATCTTCATCGTGACCGGCCCGACCGGTTCGGGCAAGACGACAACGCTCTACTCGGTGCTTCGCCGCATCAACCAGATCGACACGAAGCTGCTCACGGCGGAGGAGCCCGTCGAATACAATGTGGACGGAATCGTGCAGGTGCCGATCGACGCGCGCGCGGGCAACACGTTCGCGAAGGTGCTGCGCGCCTTCCTGCGACAGGACCCTGACGTCATGATGATCGGCGAGATTCGCGACCTCGAGACCGCCGAAATCGCCGTGCAGGCGGCGCTCACCGGCCACTTCGTGTTCTCCACGCTCCACACCAACGACGCCGCCGGCGCGGTCATGCGACTTGTGGACATGAATGTCGCGCCGTACCTTCTGTCGTCGACGCTCGAGGGAGTCCTCGGCCAGCGTCTCGTGAGAACGTGCTGCAAGGAGTGCAAGCAGGGCTACGAGCCCGACGACGAGACTCTCGACCGGATCGAGATGACCCGCGACCAGATCGGCGGCAGGCCGTTCTATTTCGGCAAGGGCTGCAAGACCTGCAACGGCACCGGCTACAAGGGCCGCAAGGGCGTGTTCGAGTATCTGCGCATGTCCAACCCGCTGCGCGAGCTCGTGAACAACAAGGCCCCGACCCTGATCATCCGCGAAAAGGCCCGGGAGCTCGGCATGCGCACGATGCGAGAGGACGGCATACGGTCGATTCTCGACGGCTACACCACTGTCGACGAGGTGCTGCGCTACACGTGATTCCCGAAGGCGGACCAAGAAAATGGCAGAGAAGAAGAGAAGAATAGTCGTTACGAGCGCGCTCCCCTATGCGAACGGGGACATACACCTGGGTCACCTTGTGGAGTACCTGCAGACGGACTTCTGGGTCCGCTATCAGAAGCTGCGGGGCAACGAGTGCGTCTATGTCTGCGCGGACGACACGCACGGAACGCCCGTCATGATCCGAGCCCGCAAGGAGGGCGTCACTCCCGAAGATCTGATTGCGCGCATGCACGCGATACATCTGAAGGACTTCACCGACTTCCAGGTGGGCTTCGACAACTACTACTCTACGAATTCGCCCGAGAACAGGGATTTTTCCGAGCGGTTCTACGCCGCCATGGAGAAGTCGGGGGGGGTCGCGAAGAGGACGTCTCCGCAGCTCTACTGCGAGAAGTGCGGGATGTTCCTGCCGGACAGGTTCGTGAAGGGCGTCTGCCCCAAGTGCGGTGCGGAGGGCCAGTACGGCGACAGCTGCGACCGCTGCGGCTCGACGTACGCCGCCGAGGAGCTTGGCAGCCCCAGATGCACCACGTGCGGCGGGACGCCGGTGGTCAGGGACTCTGAGCATCTCTACTTCGAGCTTGAGCCGCAGCACGCCTTTCTTGAGAGCTGGATTCCCGGGCACACGACGAGCGACGTCTCCAACAAGCTTCTCGAGTGGTTCCGCGAGCCGTTGCGCGGCTGGTGCATTTCGCGCGACGCGCCCTACTTCGGCTTCGAGATACCCGGCCACAAGGACAAGTACTTCTACGTCTGGGTGGACGCGCCCATCGGCTATCTCGCGTCGCTCAAGAACTGGTGCGAGAGCCGCGGCGAGAAGTTCGAGGACTGGTGGCAGAACCCGGAAGCCGAGCGCTACCATTTCATCGGCAAGGACATAATACGCTTCCACTGCCTGTTCTGGCCCGGGATGCTGAACGTCGCCGGTTTCCTTCAGCCCGACAAGATATTCGTCCACGGGTTCCTGACCGTCAACGGCGAGAAGATGTCCAAGTCCAAGGGCACCTTCATAAACGCCCGCACGTACCTCGACCACCTGCCTCCGGAGGCGCTCAGGTACTACTATGCCGCCAAGCTCGGCCCGACGACCGACGACATGGACCTCAATCTCGCGGACTTCGTGCAGCGCGTGAACTCCGATCTGGTCGGCAAGATAACGAACATCGCCTCGCGTTCGGCGCAGATGCTGCAGAAGCGGCTCGACGGGCGCCTTGCCTCGCTTGACGGCTGCGAGGAGGAGCTTGCGCTTCTCGAGACTCTCCGTGCCGGCGGCGACCAGGTCGCGAAACTCTACGAAGAGCGGCGCTTCAACCAGGTCGTGGTCGAAGTCTGCCGTCTTGCGGACGCGGCAAACGCCTACTTCGACAGGAAGGAGCCGTGGAAGTCGGTGAAAACAGACCCCGAGGCCGCCAGGGTCTCGCTCACCGCCGCGCTCAACGCGTTCCGCATACTCGCGATCTATCTGAAGCCGATTCTTCCGGCGTATGCCGACAGGGCGATGAAGCTGTTCGGCGAGACGGAGTGGACTTGGAATTCTCGTCTGGACACGCTTTCAGGCCTCACTCTCGGCGAGTACGAGTATCTGGCCTCGAGAATCGACGCGAAACAGGTCGACGCGATGGTCGCTGCGGCTACGGTCAAGCCTGCAGACTCGGGCGAGGTCGCGCACGAGTCCCGCGCCAGCAAGAACAAGGGCAAGCCGTCAGAATGCGCTGCCGCCTCGGGCGGCGGACAGACAGCCTTCCAGCCTCAGCTCAAGGCCGAGATCGCGTTCGCCGACTTCGAAAAGCTCGATCTGCGCATCGGCGTCGTCGAGAGCTGCGAAATCGTGCCGAAGAGCTCGAAGCTCCTGAAGTTCGTCCTTGACGCGGGGCCTCTTGGCAGACGCACGATATTCTCCGGCATACGCATGGCGTACCCCGAGCCGGAGAAGCTCGTGGGCAGGCAGGTCGTCTTCGTGGCCAACCTCGCGCCGCGCAAGATGTCTGTTGGCGTGAGCGAGGGCATGATTCTTTTCGCCGGAGAACCCGGCGAGTGCGGAGGGGTGCTTTCCCCGTCACCCTCCGCCGCAGGAGGCGTCCCCGTGACCTGACGGGTCGGCGTCTGCCGACGGGGAGACGCAAGGAGTAAGGACATAGAATGAGGATATTCCGCGAACCGGCCAGGTTGCAGAAGTGGGCGAGGAGGCAGAAGCTCGCCGGCAGGAAGATTGCGCTTGTTCCGACGATGGGCTATTTGCATGAGGGACACCTCTCCCTCATAGAGACGGCAAGGGCGAAGGGCGCGGACGAAATAGTCGTCAGCGTCTTCGTCAACCCCGTCCAGTTCTGCCCTGGCGAGGACTACGAGAAGTACCCCCGCGACGAGAAGGCGGATCTGGCGAAGTGCCGCGCGGCAGGCGCGACCGCCGTGTTCTTCCCGACTCCCGCGAACATGTATCTCGACCGCCACTCCGTCTACGTCGAGGAGGACGACCTGTCCAAAGGCCTCTGCGGAGCCCGCCGCCCGGGACATTTCCGCGGAGTCTGCACGGTGGTCGCGAAGCTCTTCAACCTCGCGCACCCGGACTTCGCCGTTTTCGGGCAGAAGGACTACCAGCAGGCGCAGGTCATACGGCGCATGGTGCGCGACCTCAATTTCGACCTTCAGATCGTTGTCGCGCCGATTGTGCGCGAGCCGTCAGGGCTGGCCCGTTCGAGCCGCAACACGTACCTGAGCGAGAGCGAGCGCGAGAAGGCGCTGGCGATATCCAGAGGGCTCTTCGCGCTGAAGGGCGAGGCGGCGAAGGCTCCGGGCGGCCTGCCCGCTCGCAGTTCGCTTGCTCGGCTTGCGAAGTCCCTTTCTCGGGCGGGGCTCGAAGTGGACTACGTCGAATGCGTGGATGCCGAAACTCTCGAGCCGAGCAGCCGCGTCTGCAAGGGCAGCTGTGTGCTTGTTGCAGCCTACGACGGCAGGACGCGACTCATTGACAACGTGCTCGTTTGAGCAGACACAACCCAGGGAGCAAACCAAATGACCAAGATCAGAGCATTGGCGATTGCCGCAGCCGCAGCGGCCGCTACGGGATGCGTTGCACCGAAATGCGCAGACCCGTCCGCCACGGTGACGTCGCCGGACGGACGCAACGAGATCCGCCTTTACCAGCACCCGCTGTCCTATGAGGTGCTTAGGGACGGTGTGACGCTGGTGTCCAGAAGCCCCATCGACATGACTGTGGACGGCCGCAGCTTTGCCGCGGAGTCCGAAAGGCGGGCCGCTCCCGTGATTGTCAGGGAGGTCTCCGAGCGTGTGCTCTCCCCCGTCTACAAGAAGTCGACAATCGACCTCTCCGGCAGATACGCCAGCGTCTTGTTCGGCGACTGGAACATCGAACTCGCCGCAAGGGACGACGGCGTCGCATACCGCTTTGCGACTAATCTTCGCACGGACGAGGTCACGGTCGAATCCGAAAAGGCGGAAGTCGCGCTGCCTCCCCGCGCCCGGTGCTACTACAACGCAACGAACAGAGCCGGCCTGGAGGAGACTGTTCCCGAGACCTCCGAGTTCGCCTCCATCGACTTCGGGAACAAGTTCGCGTATCTGCCTTTTGCCGCGGAAATGTGCGGCAAGACCGTGCTTGTCACCGAGTCCGATGTCTTCGAATACCCCATACTGAATTTCACGAAGGGCGAGGGCGCGCTTGTGTCGAAGCTCTCAGGGTATCCGAAGCGCACGTATCGCGCAGGCGGCGGCTGGCAGGAGAAGAAGGAGATATCCAATGGCACCGTCGGCGTCCGCTGGGTGCTCGCGGAAGGCGAGGAGAACTTCCTTGTCAGGACTTCGGGAGAGCGGACGTACCCGTGGCGTGTCTTCATGCTTGCAGACGAGCCGTCGAAACTGTGCGAGGCCGACATCGTCGCTGCGCTTGCGCGTCCGCCTGCCCCTGGACGCGACTTCTCGTGGGTCAAGCCGGGCAAGGTCGCCTGGGACTGGTGGAACGCTTTCGACAACCAGGGCGCCAAGGGCGTCAACACCAAAACGTACAGGCGGTTCATCGACTTCGCGGCCAAGTCCGGCGTGGAGTACGTCATAATGGACGAAGGCTGGAGCAAAGCCCTTGACATATGGACGTTCAATCCCGAGGTGGACGTTCCCGGCCTTGTCGAGTACGCAAAGGAGCGTGGCGTCGGGATAATACTCTGGATGGCGTGGGGCCAGGTCGTCGGGCGCGAGGACGATGTCGCAGAGCACTTCGCGAAGCTGGGCGCCAAGGGCTTCAAGGTCGACTTCATGGACCGCGGCGACGCCGACGTCGAACGCTTCCTCTGGACGTTTGCCGAGGCCTGCGCCAAGAACCACATGCTCGTCGACTACCACGGAGCGCACCGCCCGACCGGCATGAGCCGCGCCTATCCGAACGTGCTCAACTACGAGGGCATCCACGGGCTGGAGCAGATGAAGTGGTTTTCCGGTCAGGACATGATGGCGAACGACGTGATGGCCTTCTACCTCAGGCTCTCAGCCGGACCGATGGACTATACGCCTGGCGCCATGAGGAACTTCCCCGTTGACAGCTATCCAAAGGGAGCTTCGCCCGAAGGCAAGGCCGCAGACATCTACAACCGCCCAGGTTCGGCCGGCACCCGCTGCCGCCAGATGGCCATGATGGCTCTCTACGAGGCGCCGCTTCAGATGCTTGCGGACTCCCCGACCAACTACGAGAAGAACATGGAGTGCTTCTCGTTCATGGCCGCGACGCCTGTCGTGTGGGTTGACACTGTCGGCCTTGGCGGCACTCCGTCCACGATGGCCGCCTGCGCCCGCAAGGCCTATGACGGCTCGTGGTATGCAGCGGGCATGACGAACCGCGACGCGCGCGACTTCACGCTTGACACATCCTTCCTCGACGCTGGAGAGTGGAAAGCCGAAGTCTTTCGCGACGCGCCTGACGGGGACGTGCGCCCGGAAGGCTATGTCCACGAGACCAAGACTGTCAGACGCGGCGACAGGATGCCGTTCTCCATGGCTCGAGGAGGCGGTTTCATAGTCAGGTTCTCGAGATGACC
>JAEEZC010000349.1 GCA_016288465.1 Verrucomicrobiota bacterium
GCAAGCGTGGTGTCGAAGATCGGCACCCCCATCGCCAGCAGCGGAACGCCCACGGACACAAGGAACGAATCCGGAGTGTGCGAACAGAGCGACAGCACGGCCAGGGTAAAGCCGATGTACATGGAGCCGGAGTCGCCGAGGAACACCGACGCGGGATTGTAGTTGTAGCGCAGAAAGCCGAGCAGCCCGCCAGCGAGGGAGAAGTGGAAAAGCGCCGTCTGCGCATGCCCCGAGAAGAACAGCGCGCCTGCCATTCCAAGCGCCGCTATCAGCGCAAGCCCGGAAGCAAGACCGTCAAGCCCGTCGATGAGGTTGAACGCGTTTATCGCGCCGGCGATCCAGAACACAGTGAGGCAGCAGTCCAGCCACGCGGGAAGAGCCGGCCAGAGATCGTTGAAGCCCAGGTCCGCCCACCACCACGTCATGAAGGCGATGACAAGCTGACCGGCAAGCTTGACCTTGGGGCTGAGACTGAACTTGTCGTCTGCGTACCCGACGGCGACCGTCGCCGCAGCAAGGGGCAGTATCCTCCAGTGACGGACAAGCTCGTCCCTGATGGACGACTCGCCCATCGCCAAGGCCAGCGCCGCGAACGAGCCTATTACGCCAATGAAGAGCGCAACCCCTCCGCCGCGAGGGATCGGAACCTTGTTTATGCGCCGGCTGTCCGGCTTGTCTACGAGTCCGAGCTTTCTGTTGATCTCCCGGACGATCGGCGTCAGCACCAGCGTCAGGGCAAGCGAACCGAGGAACACCGCGATGTATGGAATCGCCTTGGCAATCATTTCATCGCCCCTTTCAGCCTCTCAAGAAAGCCGACGATGCCCGCGTCGTCGGTCCGCGTCGAATAGACCGTGACCATCACCCAGCGGTCTATGCGGTTGTGCACCGACCTGTCCCACACGTCGCACAGTATCCGGCGAATGTGCGAAGCCGTCCTGTAGCCGGCCTGGTTGAAGAAGGTGTACGCAAGCGACGCGCGTCCGCCGCCCTGCCCTCCGTCAAGACCGATTACACGCCATTCCGCTCCGCCGGCCTTGACAGTCCTCGGTTCCGCCATGAGAAAGCCCTGCGCGGGAAGGCAAAGCTCCGGACGGTGTATCGAGCTCTTGGACTTCCCTCCTATCACCGCAGTCACGGCGAACCAGTCTCCGCCTGGCGCCGTGTAGAGTCTCTTGTCGAGACGAGTGTCGGCCGGCAATATCGTAAGCTCCGCCTCCGAAGGCTCCGCCGCCTCGGACGTGTACCCATCCATCTCGCCGAGACGGATTTCAGGCGCTTCGCAAACGACGGCATCCGGAGTGTTGGCCTGCATGTACATGCATGCGAGAAGCGGGATTACCACCGCCACGCAAAGCCAGAGCCGTCCATCCGTCGACGATGCGCCAGCCGGCACCTCCGTCGGCTGCGCACCATCCTCGCATCCCTTCTTCAGCGTGGCGCCGGCCCAGTCAACGACCTTTCCGCACACGACCATCAGCGACAGCGCCGCCGCGAAGACCACAAAGCCCGAGTAGTCGTGATAGAAGCCAGTCGCGAATTCCGGCGAGGCATACGATCCGACGAGGCATATGGAAAGTATTCGCATCACGTTCCCAAAGACGGCAAGCGGAACCGAACATGCGAAAAGCGCCGCGCGCCTGAACCACGTCGGCTGGGTGTGATATGCGTAGCCCGCCGTAAGCGCCATCAGCGCAAAGATCGACCGCAGACCAGAGCACGGCTCGGCTATGTCTATGGAAAACGACCCGTCGGACGCCGCAAGCATCGTCCCCGTCCGCACGACATGCGCCCCCACGCCCTTCAGCACCGCATACGCCGTGCCAGTCGCGAAAAGGCGGAGATGAACCGTCACCACGTCGAGAAAGGACGAAAGCGGCACGCAGAACAGCAGGAATCCGGCAGGAAAGACAAGCCGCCCCGCCGTCTTCCGTCCGAAGAACGCCCACGGCAGCGCAAGCAGCAGCCCGGCGAACGCAACCATCTCAAGACGGACCTGTATGCCGCGCACGCCAAGAAACCCGAGGAAGAGGAACGGCAGCGTCGCAAGAGCGCCCGCCCAGCTTGGCCGCCCCAGAGAACCGAACAGCCTGCCGCGCTCCACCCACAGCACATACAGAGAGAAAAGAGGCACGTACCATGCGAAGGACATGTCCTCCTTCGGATCGGAGAACACGGACGGAGCATGGTTCAGGAGTAGAGACTTGAACCCCCATGCCATCGCCACAAAGGCGACGGCCAGAAGCACCGCCTTCGCTCGCAGTTCCCGGGTCATCGTGTAGGTGTGTAGTATATCAAAATTTGGCTGGCGCGTCAGAACATGTGGCCCATCTTGCTCCGCTTCGTCTCCAGGTACCGCTTGTCGTGCGCGTTGGCCGGTATCACTATCGGCACGCGCTCGCAGACCTCCAGACCGTAGCCCTTGAGCCCGGCGATCTTGCGCGGATTGTTGGTCATCAGCTTGAGCTTGCGCACGCCAAGATCGAACAGAATCTGCGCTCCCTCTCCGTAGTCTCTAAGATCCGGCGCGAACCCGAGCGACACATTGGCCTCCACCGTGTCAAGTCCGCGCTCCTGCAGTCGGTAGGCGTGAAGCTTGTTCGCGAGACCGATGCCGCGGCCCTCCTGCCGCATGTAAAGCACCGCCCCCCGTCCCTCGCGCTCGATCATGGCCATGGCTTCGTGCAGCTGATGGCCGCAGTCGCAGCGCTCACTGCCAAGCACATCGCCGGTGAAGCATTCGGAATGGACTCGCACAAGAACGGGATTTCCGTCGTCTACCGCTCCCTTCACAAGGGCAAGGTGCTCGAGCCCCGTCACCCTTGAGCGGTACATCCTCAGCCGGAAGTGCCCGTGGTCGGTCGGCATGTCCACCTCCTCCACGAACTCGACGATCCGGTCGTTTCGACGCCGATAGGCGATGATGTCCTCTATCGTCGTCATCTTCAGGCCGTGCTCGGCCGCGAACGCCGCGACGTCTTCCAGACGGGCCATCGTGCCGTCGTCCTTCATTATCTCGCAGCAGAGCCCCGCCTCCTTGAGACCAGCAAGACGGCAGAGGTCCACAGTGGCCTCGGTGTGGCCAGCCCGCCTCAGGACCCCGCCTTCCCTGGCCTCCAAGGGGAACATGTGCCCGGGACGCCTGAAGTCAGATGGCTTCGCCCCGTCCTTCACGCAGGCCAGCGCGGTCATCGACCGCTCTTCGGCCGATATGCCCGTCTTGGTTGACGCGGCGTCTATCGACACAGTGAACGCCGTGTGGTGGTTGTCGGTGTTCTCGACGACCATCTGCGTCAATCCCAGGCTGCGGCACATGGCCCTGCTCATCGGCATGCAAACAAGGCCTCTCGCATACTTGGCCATGAAGTTGACGTTCGCCGTGGTCGCGAACTCGGCCGCGCATATGCAGTCGCCTTCGTTTTCGCGGTCGGCGTCGTCCGTCACAAGGACTATCTCTCCCCTGCCGAGCGCCTCCAGGCATTCCTCTACTGTGTTGAACATCTTGAATCTCCGTCCCGCTTCTGCCGCGCTCGCCCTCTGAATCACGAGCCAGGGTGAATCGGATGTCCTCCGGCCTTGCACATCGGGCACTTGTCGGCAGTCCATGTCTCCGGAGTCATCTGCACCAGCGAGAACATCGGAATGCGGCCGAACTTGGCCTTGCCTCCTGAACGGTCCACGAGCACAACGACCCCTGCCACCTTGGCGCCAGCCGCCTTGACGAGATCGATGGTCTCCTGCACTCGGCCGCCCTTGGTCACGACGTCCTCCGCCACGACGTACCTCTCTCCCTTGGCAAGAGAGAACCTGCGCATCGCCAGCACGGTGTTTGGCTTGCCGGTCGCATCCACGCCGCTGCCCTGCACCTTCTCGGCGAAGACGCACTTGACTCCAAGCTCCCTCGCCACTTCATGCCCGACGAGGATTCCTCCGACCGCAGGCGAAATCACCCCGTCTATGCGATCACCAAGCTTGCCGCTCTCAACGGCCGCGCGCACAACGCTGCGGCACAGCTTCGAGGCCACGCGCGGATACCGCAAGACGTTTGCGCACTGGAAGTATCTGTTGGAGTGGAGCTTCGAACGCAGCTCGAAGTGGCCCTCGAGAAGCGCGCCAGTGTCTCTGAATATCTTCATGACCTGCTTTTCAGTCATCATTGTCCGGTTCCTTTCATTTAATGCTCAGAAGATCTTCCCTCGAAAACGCTGGAGGCGCCTTTTCCTCTGCCTTCCCCTCGACGCGCACCGGCGGGGGCGCTCGCAGCGACGGACACCAGGGCGAGGGTCTGTACGAGACCGGCTCAGGCCCTTCCGGACGGCGCCTCGCCAGCCCCACGTCGAGAAGCGGGCCCTCGGACTCCTCGGGCAGCTCGCCCAGCGGCAGCCGCATACGCATTCTCTGGCCGATCGGCGCGTCCGTCTGCCAGGCCGTCCTCGCAGCCCCGAGCAGCGCCGCCCGCTCGTCGTCGGAAAGCGCGATGAAAGCGACCGACGCCGGCCCGGGAGAAGGAGCTTCCATCCCCTTGAACTCTATGGCGGAGCGGGGGAACGCCAGCAGTATCGCCGTCGGAAGCGCCAACACCGCGCATGTCGAAAACAGCTCGTGGCGGAGCGACCTCATTCCTCCGTCTCCGCCTTCTTTTCCGCGAACAGAACCCTCGTGACGCCGCCCTGCCTCGCAAGTTCCGCAAACCGCATGAGGTCGCCGCAGGCGACGCGCCTGTCCGCAAGCGCCAAAAGCGTCTTGCGCCCGCTCTTCGCCAGCGACGCCGACAGATGCTCCGCGAACGCAGCCGCGGACGCCCCGTCGCCCAGAAGATACCGGGCGTCGTCGAAGAACACAAGCGTCTCGTGCTTGACCGGCATGACTAGCGCGACAGGGCCCGTAGACTCTCCGTCGGCAAGCCCCGGCCCGGGCAGGTCGACGACCACGCCCTTGGCCGCCACAAGCGAGCCTCCGACGATCCACAACATCACCAGAAGCAGCACGACCGTTATCCACGGCGCGGCGGAGATGATCGGCTTAAGGCAAGGCGCTCCGTGGCGCCAAATGCCTTCAGTGCGTTCAGGTCTCCAACCCCACGGACTCATCTGCGGCTGTCCTCCTTGCGGGTCGATATGTAGCCGACGATCTGGCTCGCGGCGGCCTCAAGCTCGACAACCGTGCGCTCGAGCCTGACGCGGAGCGAACCGTACATAACCGAAACCGGTATCGCAACCGCAAGACCCGCGGCCGCAGCGACCATGGCCTCCATCGCGCCGTCGAACAGGTCCGCCCGCGAGACAATCTCCTGCCCGTTCGCCACAAGCACCGTCTTGATGAAGCCGAACACCGTGCCAAGCAGCCCCAGCAGCGGAGATATCTGCGCGATGATCGCCAGCGACGCCAGCCGTCTGTCGAGACGGCCTATCTCCGCCCTGCCCTGCGAGTCGACAGCCTCGCGCAGCACGCGCGCCGATCCGCCGGCATGCCGTATGGCCGTGGCCACCACGTTGGCGACGGGCGCAGGAGTGTCCTCGCATATCGCGAGCGCCTCCTCGTCGTTGCCGGCGTCAAGTATGTTGACTATGCCCTTGAGAAAGTCCTCGTAGTCGATCTGCGCGCGCCGCAGATCGACAAGTCGCTCGAAGTAGACGACAAGCGCGACGACAGCCAGCGCCAGGAGAATCCAGAACACAACCCCGCCAGTGATGGTCATAGAAACTTTCCTTTCATCGAAATGCGCGCTATGCGCTTCTCGGCCTCTTCGGAGGCCGGCACTCCGCTCTCGACGACAAGTCTGAGAACGCCTATCGCCTGGTAGTCCTTGCCTCGCCCCTCGAACTCGTCCGCAAGCCGGAAGGCCGCCCTCGAAAACGCCGCGCGCGCCTCGTCGCCCAGGCGCTCGCCGCGCGACAGCCCGTCCCGATAGGCCAGCACGACCTGGCTGTAGTACTGGTCGATGGCCTCGTCGTTGCGCCTCAGCTTCTCAAGAACACGACCGGTCTTGAACGCGACCGAAAGCCGCTCTCCCGGCTCGACGCCGTCGTCGAAGCGCACAGCGCGGTACGCCTCCAGCGCGGCCTCATAGCGAGCTGGATTGTCCGCGCCCATTGCGAACAGTGCGTCCGCCTTCAGCACCTTGGCCCTCAGCCGGTCGTGGCGCGACGCCGAATCGGAGATCGCCGCGCGCTCAAGCACAAGCACTGCCTCGTCGAACCGGGCCTGCTCTATCAGCGCCTCGGCCTGCACGATCAGCGCGGGCGGCACGGCGGGAGAGTCCGGGTACGCCTCCGAAAGCCGAGTCGACGTCTGTATAGCCAGGGCGAAGTCGTTCGCCGCGAACGCGGCGCGCGCAGCCCATAGAAGAGCGTCAGGGGCCGTGGCCGACTCGGGCCTCATGCCTGCGTACGTCTGGAAGAGCGACAACGACTCCTTCCACTCGCCGCTGTTGTAGGTGAATTTCGCAAGCCACAGCACGGCCTCCGCACGCACCGTCGCGTCCGGACACGAGGCGGCAAGCGCCCTCGCCTTCTTGAGGGCCTCTTCGTCAAGGCCAAGCCCGTACAGGCAGAGCACGTCGCAGAACGCCATGCGCGCGCGCCTGTCGGGATCGGCCGCCGCGACCTCCGCAAACGCCTTGCGCGCCTCGCCGAAACGGTACTCCTTGTAGAGGTCCCGCCCCTGCGTCTCCAGCTCCCTCAGACGCACGATGCGCCTGAGGCTGTCGGCCGTCTCCGTCGAAGGATACTTCTCCAGCACCGTGCGGTAGCGCTGCATCGACTCCTCGCCGCGGCCAAGCTCCGCCAGCGCATCGCCCTGCTTGAGGACCGCAAGCGCCCTAGCCGCGTCGTCGGACGCAAGCTGCTCCGCGCGCGTGAACGCCTCAAGCGCCTCCTCTCTGCGACCAAGCTTGAGAAAAGCCTCGCCGCGCCCCTCCTGGACCTCCGCGGACTTTGCGGCGCCAGGCCATATCTCTATCGCGTCGGCGTATGTCTTCTCCGCGTCCTGCCAGCGCCCTGCGGAAAGCTGCGCGGCCGCAAGCGCGGCGAAAGCCTCCTTCGCGCCGTCGGCGTCCGGGCTGTCCCTGACTATCTCGCGTATCAGCCTCTCTCCGTCCGACTCTGTCTTGCGCTCGTCCAGAAGAGCCGCCCCCAGGCGAAGCCCCACCATCCTCTTCAGCGGCGCCGACACCGTGCGCTCGTATGCCTTGCGCATCTCGGCGACGTCGCCGAGATTCACGCTGGCCACCGCCAGCGCCCTCTCGCCGGCGTTCGTCATGGCGACGACTTCGCTCCACAGGCTCTTCGCGGCCGGAATGTTCGCCGACTTCGCCTGCATGTCCGCCTCGAGCATCTTCGCCTCGGCAAGGCCCGCGACGGACCCGCCCTTCCTGAGAAGCTCCGCCGCTTCGGCAAACCGTCCCTCGGACGCGGCCCTGTAGTAGTCGAACGCAGGGCCCTTTGCCGCTTCGCCGAGCTTAGCAAGCTCCGCCTTCACGTCGTCCCAGCGATTCTCGCTGGCGTAGCTCTCCAGCACGACCAGCCTGGCCGTCTCGCCGCCCGCCGCCTCGGCATGGGTGCGCGCGACCTGCCAGAGCCCGTCTCTCAGCGCCTGCCGCGCTATTTCAAGGTCTCCGCCCGCCGAACCGGCCGCCGCGCCGGCCGCGATTGCCGCGGCCAGCAGGCTTCTCAGCGTAGCTCGGGAACAAAGGCCCACGGCAACGGCTTCCTCCTACACAAGATCGCCGAGATACCCCATCTCCGACAGCATCCGGCGGTTCTCCATCCACCTTGGCTCCACGCGGACCCAAAGCTTCATCTCGGCCTTCACGCCGAACATGTCGCCCACCTCGCGCTCGGCGCACTTGCGCACGTATTTTATGGTCTCGGCGCCCCGACCGATCACTATCGGCTTCTGGGAGGCGCGGTTCACAAGTATGTCGACGTCGATGCTCCACACGTCCCTGCCGTCCCGCCCACGGCCCTCCGAGATGTCCTTTACGAGTATGCCCATCTCGTGCGGGACCTCCTGGTGCATCTTCGCAAGGTACTTCTCGCGTATCACGTCGGCTATTGCAAGCTTGCGGGGATAGTCGGTGACTATGTCGTCGTCAAAGAGGTCGTCGCCCTCTTCGGCAAGATCGAACAGCGCGTCGCCGACCGGCTTCGCGCCGCCGGGCAGAGACGCCTTGCACTTCACCCACACAGGCTCGGGAGCCGGACACTCCTTCGGAATCTCGGCCCAGGCGTCGCGGAACATCGTCTCGTAAAACGGCGCGCGGTCGGCCTTGTTCAGCACGAACACGACCTTCTCCGGACGCTCCCGCGCCACACGCTGCATCCACCCGACGTCCTCCATCTGCGGCTCCTCCGCCGCGTCGAAGACGACGCACGTTATGTCCGTCCCCGCAGCGCTCCTGCGCGCCATCCGGTTCAGAAGCCTGCCGAGCTCGCCGACGGCCTTGTGGAGCCCGGGCGTGTCGAGCAGGACCAGCTGGCCTCGCTCGTCGGAGACGATTCCGCGTATGGTGTTGCGCGTCGTCTGCTCCACCGGCGAGACTATGGACACCTTCTCGCCGACGAGCGCGTTCACGAGAGTGGACTTACCGGCGTTCGTCCGGCCCACCACACCCA
Organism: Verrucomicrobiota bacterium; assembly: GCA_016288465.1. Lineage (GTDB taxonomy): Bacteria > Verrucomicrobiota > Kiritimatiellia > RFP12 > UBA1067 > UBA1067. Next base: position 8,616 of record JAEEZC010000349.1, read on the forward strand.
CGACTGCGACTCTGCGGCCCACCGACAGCCCCCTTTCCGCTACGGAACCGGGAAGCCCGCGACGAGCGCGGCGGCCTCCCTCTTGACACGGGCCTGCACCCCGGCGTCGGCCACGTTGTCGAGCACGTCCGCGATCCAGGTGCCGATCTTGATCATCTCGGGCTCCTTCATGCCGCGCGTCGTGGCCGAAGCCGTGCCCACGCGGATTCCGGACGTCTTGAACGGCGACTCCGTGTCGTACGGAATCGTGTTCTTGTTGACGATGATGCCCGCCGCGTCGAGAGCGGCCGCGGCCTCCTTGCCGGTGATGCCCTTCGACGACTTCACGTCCACCAGGAAGAGGTGGTTGTCGGTGCCGCCCGAGACGATGCGGTAGCCGCGGTCCTGGACGGTCTTGCACATCACCTGGCAGTTCCTGACGACCTGCTGCGCATAGCCCTTCTTCTCGTCGCTCATCCACTCGCGGAAGACCACCGCCTTCGCCGCGATGATGTTCTCGAGCGGGCCGCCCTGCATTCCGGGGAACACCGCCGAGTCGAGGGCCTTCGCCCACTGCTCCTTGCAGAGCACCATGCCGCCGCGCGGACCGCCCAGCGTCTTGTGCGTGGTCGTCGTCACGAAGTCGGCGTACGGCACCGGCGAAGGATGCGCGCCGCCCGCAACGAGGCCCGCGATGTGCGCCATGTCGACCATCATGATGCAGCCGACCTTGTCGCAGATCTCGCGGATGAGCTTGAAGTCGATCGTGCGCGGATACGCGGAGGCGCCCGTGAGAAGGATCTTCGGCTTGACCTCGAGCGCCTGCTTCTCGATCGCGTCGTAGTCAAGCATCTCGGTCTTCTTGTCCACAGTGTAGGGCACTATGTTGTAGATCTTGCCCGAGAAGTTGACCGGCGAACCGTGCGAGAGGTGGCCGCCCTGGTCCAGGGACATGGACATGATCGTGTCGCCGGGCTTGATTGTCGCGAAGTACACCGCCATGTTCGCCGCGCTGCCGCAGTGCGGCTGCACGTTCGCGTGCTCCGCCCCGAAAAGCTCGCAGGCGCGCTTGCGCGCAAGCTCCTCCGCCGCGTCGACGGGAAGGCAGCCCGAATACCAGCGCTTGCCCGGATACCCCTCGGCGTACTTGTTCATGAGAACCGAGCCGGCGGCCTCGCGGCATGCGCGCGAAGAGGTGTTCTCGGATGCGATGAGGTTGATCTCGGCGTCCTCCTGCTTCGTCTGCGCCTCGATCGCCGCGAAGACCTCGGGGTCGTCGTGCATGAGGCCCGAGCAGTCGGAAAGACGAGCCGCGCGCTCGAGCTTCCAGCGCCGCCTCGCATGGCGCTCTTCCATGTCGACGGGCGTCGCGATGAAAGTCTTGGCGATCTCGACGGCATAGTCCTCGGAAACGCCGTCGGCCCCTATGCAGAGCACGTTCGCCCCGTTGTGCTGGCGCGACATCGTCGCCGCGTCGGTCGTCGCGCACAGCGCCGCGCGAACGTTCTGGAAGCGGTTCGCCGTCATCGACATGCCGATGCCGGTGCGGCACACCAGGATGCCGAAGTCCGCCGCGCCCGTCGCGACGTCCTTCGCGACCGCAATCGCGTAGTCGGTGAAATCGCAGCTCTTCGTGTCGAACGCGCCCCTGTCCTCGACGACCGCCGCGCCCGAAAGCGCCCTGACGAGAGCCGCCTTCACGCCTACGCCGCCGTGGTCCGAACCAATCGAAATCTTCATTTGCACTCCTTGGATGTGTTTGAAAAGTTAATTATACCAAAAATCAGCCGCCAAGTTTAGACGGCGCTTCGCCTCGGCGCCTTCCGCTATCATCCGCGACACGGCGTCGCGGTCGCACGCCTCCAGCGCAGAGCGGAACTCCCCGATTCGCGACGAGAAGCGGTCTACGACCGACAGAAGCGGACCTCTGTTCGCAAGGAAAAGCTCCGACCAGATCGCCGGGTCCTGCGTCGCTATGCGCGTCATGTCGGCAAAGCTCCCCGCGGAAAAGCCTGGCGTGCCGGGCACAAGGCCGTCGCGCGCATACGCCGTCGCCATAGCATGGCACAGCTGGCTCGTGAACGCGATCATCTCGTCGTGCTCCGCCGCCGTCGTCACCACGACTCGCTCGAAGCCCACCGACCTGAAGAACGCCTCGAGCCGCGACATGACGCCGCCGTCCGCCGCCCTCTCGCCGGCCTCCGGCACAAGTATCATCGACGCGCCCACGAAAAGGTCCGCCAGCGAGTTCTCGTAGCCAGTGACCTCGCGGCCGGCCATCGGATGCCCTCCCACGAACGTCCATCCGTCCCGCGGCACGCGCGCCATGCCTTCCATCACCGACGTCTTGACTCCGGCGATGTCGACGACAGTCGCGCCCTTGCGGAAGCCCCCGCAGTGCGCCTCGACCCACGGCACCACCGCGTCAGGCGGCAGGCAAACGAGGACGAGGTCCGCGTCCTCGAACCCGGTCGAGTCTCCGTGGTGCAGCGCGCGTACGGCGTACCCCGCCTTCGCCGCCGCCTTCTCGAACGAGCCTCCGATAAGGCCCATCCCAACGACGGCTACGCGCCACTTCGGCGGAACCACGGCGTCGGCAGCCCTCATCAGTTCGCGCTGACGGGCCTTGGACACCGAAAACAGCGTCGAAAACAGCAGCCGCGCGGCGCTCTCGTACTCCGGAGGCACCGACGCCCCGACACGCGAGAGTATCTCGCGCTCGCGCTGCGGATCCGTCACCGGCTTTCCCGCAGCCCTCTTCGCGGACGCGATCTTCGACGAAAGGTCAAGCCGCCTCACGAAGAGGCGGACCAGCTCGTCGTTGATGCGGTCTATCTCGGCTCTCGCCTGAGCCAGACCGTCGCCATCCGGTTTCTCCTTCACTTCGCGGACGCAGGAGCGGCGCTCTCGGCCGCCTTCTCGGTCTTGGCAGCGGCCTCGGCAAGCTTCGCGACGGTCTCGGCGGGCTTGGCGGCCTCCGCCACCGGCTTCGCCGCGTCGTCGGAAGGAGACGCCTTCTTGCCGAAGCGCTTGATCGAAGACTCGACCGCCTCGATGCGCGCAATGGCCATGCTCTCGCCCTTGTTCGCGGCCTTCAGAGCATCGATGCGCGCGAGTGCAGCCTTGGAGTCGCCCTTCTGGCAGAGGCAGCGGGCGGCGCCAAGCTGCGCCGTCAGGGTGAGATAGCCCTTCGGATTGCCCTCGCCGAACGCGTCGAACGCCTTCTGCGCCTCCTCGAACTTGCCGAGGGCCTCAAGGCACTGGGCGCGGCCGACGGCCGGAATCTCCTCAAAGCCCTTGGGTGGATTGGACTGAAGCGCCTCGTACTGCGAAAGAGCCTCCTCGTAGCGGCCTCCGTCAAAGTAGCTCTTGGCGAGACGGAGCTTCAGCGCGCCGCCGGCCGCCTTGCCGGCGTACTTCGACACCGCGTCCTCCAGCTCCTCCGTCGTCAGCGACGTCACAAGCGCGTCGGACGCCGCAGCCTTCACCGATGCCGTGTGGTACTGCCAGTACTTCCACCCTCCGAATGCGGCAAGGCCTACCGCAAGCATCAACACCAGCTGCTTGCCGTCCTTTTCCCACCACTCTATAAGGGGGAGCAATTCGGGGTTCGTCTTGAGGTTCATTCGTTGTTTCCTTTCTCTTCGTACAGATCAGCCCATTTGTCGAGCGTGTTCTCGCTCATCTTCTCCGCCCGCAGCACTATCCTGTTGTAGTCCAGGGCGTCGAGGAAGTCGCGGTTGTAGATGAAGCGCTGCTTTCCCTTGGCAGGCGGCTGCGCAAGCCGCTTGGTGGACTCCATCAGCGTCACCGCCGTGAAGTACGTCGCCTTGGGTATCTTCAGCGAGTTCATGAGGTACTGCATTATCCTGCGGCCCGCGCCGTCCTTGTTCTCGGCCCGGAACATCGCGGTCATCAGCACCGCCGCGCGCAGCCCGTTGGACACCTCGAAGTCCTTCTCCGCCATGATCGTCTCGTAGTCGTCAAGCACCTCGAGGTACTTGAACGTCGCCGACTTCGAGCCGCCGTCGCCGTCTATGAACGCCGCAAGCTCCGGCACGAGGTCGCCCAGCATGCCGAACTCGTACATGAGCCTGAACGCCTCGGCGCTGTGCCCGTACGGGAAAAGGCGGAACACCTCCTCGCACACCCTCGGCTGCGACGCCGCGAGTATGCACCTGTGGTGCGCCTTCATCGCCGCCGCCGTGCGCTTCTCGATCGTGAAGCCCAGACGCGACGAGAACTTTATCGCGCGCATCATGCGCACCGGATCCTCCTGGAAGCGGATGTTCGGGTCGCCTATCGCGCGGATCACCTTCTTCTCGAGGTCCTTCATCCCGCCGACCCAGTCGATTACCGAGAAGTCCTTTATGTCGTAGAAAAGCCCGTTCACCGTGAAGTCGCGGCGGTATGCGTCGGTCTCGGGCGTTCCGAACGTGTTGTCCTCGAACGGGCCCTCGGCCGCATGCTCTATTATCTCGCCGACGGTCTGCGAGTTCTGGCGGAACGTCGCCGTCTCGATGACCTTCGCGCCGAACCTGACGTGCGCGAGACGGAATCGCCGCCCGATGAGAAAGCAGTTGCGGAACGCCTTCTTCACCTCGTTGGGCCTGGCGGAAGTGCCGACGTCGAAGTCCTTCGGCTTGCGGCCCATCAGCAGGTCGCGCACGCCGCCGCCGACGAGATATGCGGTGTAGCCCAGCCCGCTGAGCCTGTACAGCACCTTCAACGCATCAGGATCTATGTTCTTCCGGGAAATGCAATGCTCCTGCCGTTTGTACACGACCGGCAGCTTTGTTTTCTTCTTAAGGAATCCGAACATTAAGTGTATATTTTACCAAAAACGGCGCAGACTATCAATGCGGACGTCGCTTGTTGGAGCATGGTGATAGATTTCATCCTCAATCCGCCGCGTCATTATTGGATTCTCGTCCGCCCTTAACCACAAATCTTCACAAATCGGCACAAATCTAGTCGACGGGGACAGCATAAGACTTCAGACTTCGGACATCAGACTTCAGAGCTTTCTTCAGTCCGAAGTCAGAAGTCCGAAGTCAATCAATTAGGGCCGACGGGGGATCCCATCAGTCGCGGCGAAAACCTACGTGCAAATCTCGCTTCGGGTGCGACAGCTCGCCCGACCCGCACTTCAAATCTCGCTACGGGTGCGACAGCTCGCCCGACCCGCACTTCGCGGGCACCCCCGACATGTTTTTGCCGCGCGTGCC
>JAEEZC010000044.1 GCA_016288465.1 Verrucomicrobiota bacterium
AGCGCGGGGCGCGTGGGAGAGAACTTCGAGCCCTTCCACTTGCCCCAGCCGCCGACATCGAGCTTCGAAATCTCGGCCCACGTCACATCCGCGCACTTGTTGGTGTTCGACCCAGCCGTAGTGCGCTTGAGGTCGCGGTCGTGGAACGTGAAGACGCGTCCGTCCTTGGAAAGGTATACGTCGCACTCGAAGCCGAACCCGCGCTCCACCGCCGTTTTGTAGGCGGGGAGCGTGTTCTCGGGCGCGTCGTTGGACTCGCCGCGATGCGCGATGAGCGTGTCGTAGCCGACCTGGGCCGAGTATGCGCAGACCGCCAGCGTGACGGAAACCGCCGACACCGCATTACGTACCGTAACAATCGAAAGACCCATTCTCAATCCTTTCCTGCCGTCCGCGCTATCTCAATATAAGAAGCGTTCCGACATCCTTGAACACCTTTATCCATATTCCCGTGGCGTCGCGGCGCAGGGAGACCCTGTAGCCGCTGACGATGACCTCGTCCGCAAGAGCGCCGTTCAGCTTGACCGTCCAGCCGTTCAGCCTTTCGCCGCCCGACGTGAAACGCAGCACCGCGTATTTGCCTTCGACGAACGTCTGCCCGGACTCCGAGCGCCGCGAGGCGTTCCGACTCGCACTGTCCCGGCGCGGATTCAAGACGTCCATCTTCTGTACGGCGGTCGCGAAGGACACCGACTCCGATTTCGCGGCGCTCTGCGACTGGCTGCAGGCGATACCAAAGCCCTGCGGACTGTTCGCGTCGGACGACATGCGCGCGATGCGAGTTCTCGGCGCCTGCCGAGCGGTCGGGATATCCGTTCCAGAGCAGATCCAGGTCGTTGGCGCGGACAACGAGGAGTGGATATGCGGACACACCTCGCCGACGCTGACTTCCGTCGAGCCGGATTTCGAAGGCTGCGGCCATCGCGCAGTGGAAACGCTTCTGGCGATGATGGACGGACGCGAGTACGCCGAAGAGACTTCGTTCGGAGTCCTGAGGGTCGAGCAGCGCATGTCCACGACCGACATCCATGGCAGCGCAAGCCGAGCCGTAAGGGCCCGCGCCTGGCTGCGCGACAACTGCTGCGGACCGGTCAACTTCGCCCAGGTCGCCACGATTGTCGGATGCTCGATGCGAATGCTGCAGCTCAGCTACAAGACCGTGTTCGGGCGCACTATGCAGCAGGACATCGTGGAAATGCGCATCGAGCGCGCGAAAAGGCTCCTTTCCGGCGGCGACACTCCGATCTGCAAGATTCCGGAGCTGTGCGGCTCTGACGCTCCAAACCACTTCCTTCAGCTTTTCAAGAAGCGGACCGGAATGACAATGCTGCAGTGGCGCAGAAACGCATTGTAGAGCCATTCCGGTCCGCCCGGGCCGGTTACCTGAAGATCATCAACATCCCGGTCTGTTTGCACAGTCTCAGGCCGGTCGAGTTCTTCCGCAGCTTGTAGCCCAAAGCGGCGGAGGCGTCGTCGATGACGAATGTCGTCGAGGCGTCCGGAACGGCGTTCGCCGCCCAAGTTACGACGTAGCCGCGTTCGCCCGCTATCGTCGCCAGATCGGAGCGGCCAAAGAGATTCACCGTCACCGTCGCGCCGTCGTCAAAGGCGACCTTGCAGTCCGTGTCACTGCCTCCGGCGTATCCGCCCGAGTTGGAGAACGCGCAGTTCCACACACCGCTCCTGGACGAAAGATCCATCGTGGAGCCGTCCATCATCAGGAGATTGAATCCGTCCGTGCTCTGAGCCTTGAACGTACCGTAGACTTCAAGCTGGTTGCCGCTATAGACGGTCTGCCCAGCAAGCGGATTGCAGGTGAAGTCGAAGACGGAGGAATTCCTGTTGGGACTGCAATGCTTCAGTCGCAGGATCGACGTCCCCAAGTCGAGGTTGAGTCCGTTCCTGCCGTCCAGAGCCGCGAACGCCACCCAAGCCTTGCCGGTGTTGTTGCAGGACGAAGCCTTGACCGTAACCTTGAACGTTCCGTTGCTGATCGTCTCGCCCTCGGCCATGTTGAAGTCGGGGTCTCCGCCGTCCATGACGAGATTGAGCGTCTTGCCGCCGAGATTCCAGACGGAATTTTTAGGGACACCCCAGTCGAACGTGACATTGGAGCCATAGGCGATGGTCGAATCGGCCGTGAGGTCGAGGCTGGACGGAAGCACGGAATTGGAACCTTTCGTATTGGTCAGCGTGCCGCCCGCCAAGACGACGGGATTGTCCTTGAGGCTGTAGCCGAACTGGTCGAACGTCGCCCCATAGCCGATGCAGATGTCGCCTGTCGCATAGTTGGACAGCTTGTAGGTTCCGCCCAGCACGGCGATGCCACCGGAGTAGCTTTCGGATGCGCCGGCGGTGTATGTTCCCGCGCCTTCCTTGACGAAACGGACGTTGCCGGAGAACGTCGTAGCGGAGTTGGCCAGCGTTCCGCCGACGAAGAGGCGGAATTCGCCGGGCGCGCCGCTTGAGCTGTCGCTGACGGCGAGCGTCGGCGCGGACGAGGCGGCGGAGAGCGTGAGGACGTGTCCGTTGAGATCGACGGACGAACCGGATGCGATCTTGGAGGCCGCCACGCCGCGGAGACAGGCGTCGCCGGTCAGCACGACGTTGTTGAAGAATAGCGACGCGCAGGGAAGGTCGCGGCCGTCCGCGAAGTTGGGCGCGTGCGCGGGCGTCCCGGACACGGTGACGGCGGTTCCGGTGGAAGGAAGCGCGTTCCCCGACCAGTTCGCCGCGTTTGCGGGATCGGACGAGACGGCGCCGGTCCAAGTGGCGGTCGCAGGGCCGGAGGCCAAGAGCCCGCCGAGCGCGGTGCCGACGCGCCCGCTTTCGTATATGCGGCGGATTTCGGCGTGGGTGAGCGCGCGCGTCCAGAGGCCGAAGTCGTCGATGCCGCCGACGAACGGCTTGGAGTAGTTCCCGGAGGTGTCGTTGCCGATGTAGAACGGATATCCGCTTTCAAGCGAGAAGCCGGAGAACTCGCCGCTGATCCAGTCGAGCGTTCCGTCGCTGCGCCCCTGGTAGAGGGTGATTGCGCCGTCCGCGTTGCGCGTGAAGGCGAAGAACATCCATGCGGAAGCATCGTCCTCGTAGTCGAACGGGCCCATGTCGAGGCGGTTGTTGATGGCGTGGCTTCCGCCGTCGCTCATGTGAAGGCCGACCGACGAATTGTAGCCCGACAGTCCGCAGTGGTCGTTGAGCTTGTTGTAGCCGCCGAAGAGCAGCACGCCTTTCGCGGCCCCCGTCCACTTCTTGTTGGCGACGATCGCCGGATCGCCGTTCACCGGACGCGCTATCCTCATCCAGAACGTGACCGCGAGGCATTTGCCGCCTTCGTAGGAGAGGGAGGCGGAATCGGTGCCGTCGAGCTTCACGTAGTTGCCGGTGCTGTTGGGGAAGCTGCAGTAGCTGCCGATCGCGCCGCCCGAGGCGATGGCTGCCGAGCCGCCCGCCGTCGGCGCTATGGACGAGCCGGGCGCCGCGTTCGCGGTGGTCGAAGTGTCGAACGGAAGGTACGCGACGAGGCCGTCGGAGAGTTCGCGCGCCGCATCGACGGACGTCGCAAGATCGCGGCGCGTCGCATCGAGCCCGGCGGCGGACACGCCGAAGTGCGCGAGGGCCGAGGCCGTGACGTCGTAGTTGCGCGGAAGGCCGGGTATGCGGCCCGGGGCGACGTTGCGTCCGGAGATCACGACGGGAACGGTGTCGGCCTGGCGTCCGTAGATGACCTGCCCGTGCATGTTCCTGTAGCCGCCGTGGTCCGAGGTTACGACCACGAGCCAGTCTTCCTGCGCGAACGTCGCACGGCCGGTGATGGCCGTGAGGCACTGGCCGATGTAGCCGTCCGCCGTCGCGAGGGCCGCCTTGTATTCGGCGGACATCGGGAAGAAGTTGTGGGCGTGGCCGGCCGCGTCAGGTCCGTCGATGAAGTACATCGTCGCGTCCGGGGCGTTCGCGGACGCAAGGCGCGTTGCGACCGCCGTCGCGTTGCCCGCGTCCGTCCCTGCGAGGAATGTCACGCCGTCGGCCGGCCCCAATGCCGCGTCGGTCGCCCACGTGTAGGCGAAGAGCGCCGCGGCGCCGGGATTGGCGTCGACGACGCGCTTGAGCCAGGTCGGATAGGTGGCGAAGTCGCCGCCCCCCATGTTGTCGTTCGTGGTGACCCTGTGCCTCTGGGGCGTGACGCCGGTCGCGATCGAGGCGTGGTTCGGCCCGCTGGAAGGAATCGTCTTGCGCAAGGACGTGCTGTCGACCACCTGCCCGTCGAGCGACCATGCTGTGCTGTAGCCGGGAGCCCACGTCCCGTTGCGCAGCCTGGCGAGGTTGGGCATGTTCTGCATCTCGACGGCGTCGGCCCTCATGCCGTCCACCATTATGACCAGCGCCATCGGACGGCGCGGGCCGTCGGCAAAGGCCGGCGAAAAGGGTGCTATGACTGACGCGGCGGCAAACGCCATGGCTGCGACGCCGCAGATGCGGATTGGCTCTTTCATGACTTTTTCCTTCCTGTGTGGCTGTCGAAATTGACGATTATCACGAGACCGCCCATGCGCCGGATGCACGCGCCGGCATTGTCGCTCGCAAGCGTGTAGTCCTGCTCCGAAAGCTCGCCGAGTATGGCCAGAAGGTCGACGTCGGGCACGGCGTTCTCGGCCCACAGTATTATGCGCCCGCCGCTGTCGGCCAGAGCCTTGAGGTCCGTCCTTCCCGCAAGATTGACGGCGACCGTGGCACCCGCCGCGAACGAGACTTTGCAGCCGGTGCTGCTGCCCTTCGCATAGCCGCCGGAGTTGCTGAAGTTGCAGTTCCAGGCGGCGTCCTGGTCGGAAAGGTCCAGCGTCGAGCCGTTCATCATCATTATGTTGAAGCCGTCCCTGCTCTGCGGCTTGTACGTGCCGTAGACCTCCAGCTTGTTGCCGCTGTAGACCGTTTCGCCGCGAGGCGGCCTGCAGGTGAAGTCGCACACGGTCGAGTTCCTGTTCGGCTCGTGGTGCTTGAGGCGCAGGATGGAATTGCCGAGATCGAGGTTAAGCCCGTCGCGCCCGTCGAGATTCGCGAACTGGACCCATCCCCTGCCCGTGTTCTCGTGCGCCGTCGAGTTCACCGCGACCCTGAACGTGCCGTTGCTGATGGTCTCGCCCTCCTCCATGCAGAAGTCGGGGTCGTAGCCGTCCATCACCACGGTCAGCGTGCATCCGCCGAGATTCCACACCGAATCCTTCGGAACGCCCATGTCGTGGTCGCCCTCCACATTCGCGAACACGATGCGCGAGTCCGCCGTGAGCCGCATTGTCGCCGGAAGCGTCACCCTCGTCGCCGGCTTCATGCTCGTGATGGTTCCTCCGGCAAGCGTGACGTCGCAGTCCGTTATGTTGTGCCCGTCAAGGTCCAGAGTCGCGCCCGGACCCACCCAGATTCGCCCGGACCCGGGCTTCGTCAACTTGAAAGTGCCCTTTTCGACGCGGAGCCCGGCGTCGGCGGCGACCGCCATGTCGACGGACGGTGCCGCGGCGACCGGGGAGACGTCGCGCCTCAGCACGGCCGCGATGCCCACCGCAATCAGCACCGCGCAGACCGCGGCGACAGCTGCGGCCTTCTTTCGGTTCGCGCCGAGCTTTCGGCCCAGCAGGACGCGGGCGTAGTAGAGGCGGCTCATAACGGTGCCAGTCGGCACGGAGAGGATCTTCGCCACCTTGCTCAGGGGCATGGACATGAAATAGTGGAGAAGGACAGCCTCCTTCATGCTGGCCGGCAGCTCCTCTATTGCGGCGCGCAGGAAGCCCGCGTCTATCGCCTCGAACACCCGCTCCGCGCCGTTGTCGGGCTTTTCGGGCAGTTCGCAGGTGAATTCGACCCTTTCGTACTCCTTCCGGCGCGTGGCACGCGAATGGCAGTTCACGAGAATGCTACAAAGCCAGCTGAAGAACGCCTCCGGATCGGACAGCGTCTCAATCCGCTCCAACGCCACGCAAAACGTCTGGCTG
>JAEEZC010000350.1 GCA_016288465.1 Verrucomicrobiota bacterium
GCCGCCGCCGCCGCCCGCGCCGCCCGCGCCGCCGGAGCCGCCAATGCCGTTATTGTTGCTGACGCTGATCGATCCGATGCCGCCACTAGAACCCGCGTTGCCATTGCCGGTCGCGCCGCCCGTCACGACAAGCTTGCCCTCGCCCATGAGGTAGAGCGTGGCGCCGGGCGCGACTTCGATGGCCGCGCCCGCGCCCGTCGTGCCCGTCGCATCACCGCCCTTCAGCGTCAGCGTCGCGTTCGTCTTGATGTTGATGGCGACGACATTGTTGCCAAGCACCCTGAACTTGCTGGTCCCGGCTTTCGCCGAAAGGGTGAGGTTCTCGTTCACTTCATATATGGTATTGTTCTGGAGGTCGACGCCCGTCCCAGCGGTCAGAGGGATGGGCGTCGTCGAGAAACCCGCCTGCGCCGCAAACGGCAAGCCAAGCAGGGTTACAAGGGACAGAAGTGAAATTCGATTGGAAATAGTTTTCATGGCTTTCCTTTCAACCTTTTAGCGTGGCGTTCCAAACGCAGTTGCGTTCACGGTGCGGACCTGGGTCGACGACGAGCCATCGACCTTGCAGCCCTTCGGCAGAATCACCGAGAACGCGCCTTCGTTGTTTTCGTATGTGAGAACCATGTCGCATGATGCATTTGGGGTCATGTAGCAGCCCTTCGAGTTCGGCGCGCAGGGCGAAGCGGCGCGGGCGGGCGAAAGACCCTTGATCGTCACCGTGCCCTTCCCGCCGCCAACCGACTGCTGCGGGACGGGAGCGAGGTAGCAGACAGGAGGAAGCTGCGCTGAGCCGTTCGTCACGGTTACAGACGAGACGACCAGCTCGTCTATTGCCGCCTTCTCCGCCATGATCCGGTTCTTCGCGTAGAAGGCGTCAACCGCCTTGGTTCGCGCGGCGCGTGCGGCGCGAACGCCCGTGGTAAGCGTCTGGCGCGGCGTGATCTCGCCTGCGCCAGGGGGCGTGAGGCCGATTTCGATCGCGCCCTTCGCTGCGGCGATCGCATCGACGAGCGCCGTGTGTGTCGCGCCCTGCACCGCCGCGCCGTTGTCGTCTTTGAGCTCCGCGTAGAAGACGCCGTTAGAGTCCACCGACGTGACGACCGACCGGCCCCATAGCGCGGTTGCCGGGGCCGCGCTGTCGTAGATCTTGAATGTGAGCGTGAGGTTCTCGCCATCCTCTGCGAAACCGCCCGTGCGGGAAAGCTGCCCCCGGTAGGTGAGGACCTCCGGCACGGTGGCGAAGAGTGTAAAGTTCAAAATGGAAAATGTAAAATGCAGACTGATGATTGCCAGTGTATTCTTCATTTGCCTTCCTCCTTGTTTACTATTCAATCTCTCCCACATCGGCGATGCGCTTCAGGTAGAATATGCCCATCGATTTGATCGGCCCGCTGGAGATGAGGCCGCTAACGGTCCAGGTCGCAAAGCCCGCCGTGGTCTCTTCTACGTTGTGTTCGAAATCAATGGCCGCGGTCGGGTTGTTCAGTTTGTGCCACGAGAGGTAGAGCGTATTGGTGACGCTCCAGAGCTCGGGCTTCACGGGGCTGACATAGTTTGCAAGGTCGTCTCCGCTGACGACGTCGCCGGAATAGTCCGCCGTCTTGCCGTCGTGGTCAGGATGCCAGGCGTGGCGGAACGGATTGTCCCGTGCATTTGCGTCAACCGTCCAGACGAACTGCAGCTGGTTGCTGAACATCGTATAGGTCGAAGCTTCGACAATCGGGTTGGCGACGCTCATCATGACCGTAGAGAGGCGCCTTGGGTTCTCGCACACCGCCTTGGCGGACGACAGTTCCTTGAAAAGCCGAATCTTCCCTGTCGCATCTACGCCGGCCGCCACGCGCTGGAGGAGTTGGGGCGTGCCATTTTCGGGAACGTGGACGAGGATGTTCATCTTGAGTTTCCCGGCCGCAGCGGACGGCGTCTCGTTCGTGAGCGACGAAACCGCCTCCATCTGGATGTAACCCGCCCAGAGTCCAGTCGGAAACGCCGCTTCTTCAGCCGACTTCTCCTCGACCGTTACGGGGATCCTCACACGCATCTGCGTTCCGCCATCGTCCGCGTCCTTGATCTGCATCACGGCGGAGTAGGTTACGCCCGGCGTCATGTCCGCACGTTTGACGGCGAACTTCTGCACGGCGAGCGCGTCCGCCGCAAGCTCTACATCCCAGGAAACGCCTGCCGTCACGTTCGTCCACGATTCGTCGCCGTGTTCGTCCTTCACCTTGCGCATCAGGGGAGGGACGATCTCCTGCCCGTCCGCCGAAGCTATGATCGTCACGCGGAAGGTGTGGTTCGTCGTGCCGAAGTTCTTGAGCGTGACGCTCGCGAAATCGTCGAGGCCGAACACGACGGACGATGCGCCCAAGAATCCGATCACGCCCGGCCAGTCGCCGTCCTTCGTCGCTGTGAGCGCGTACGCTTTGCCGCCCTGCAGCTTCGACTTGGAGCCAATCGTCATCGGAAGAAACGTCGGCTCGGACGTCTTGGTTCCGAAAATCTTGTAGGCGGTGCCCAACGCGGCGCCGAAGGGGCCCTCGCCGAAATGCGACTTTGCCGTCACGGTGTCGTTCGCGTCTGCGGAGACTCCCACAAGGTTCATGAAGCCTGTTTCGCCCGACGTGGCACGCCAGGTCTGCCGCGGCGCGGCAGGGACGCCGAGAAACGTCTTCGTCCAGGCATTGGTCGTGTAGATCAGGTAGACGTTGCCGCCCATGAGCGCAGTCATCGTCGAAGCCGTCTCTTCGCCCGGAACCCACACGTAGTAGGAAACCGGCTTCTGGGCGATCTCCGTCCCGTCGTCCGCCAGTTGGCGCGTGGAGGAGTAGGCGTCCGACCGGTATGACGCGACGCGCGCGACCGGAGATCCGGCGAAGAAGTCCGCGCAAACCGGGTTCGTCGGCGTCGATTCAAGGTAGATCGCGTTCCACCCGTTCTCAAGCGTCATCGTCTCGTTGATGTGCGAGGCGCTCGCCGTCGCGGCGAACAGCGCCGCGACGGCGAGCGCGCAAGTTGAAGGGCTGAAAGGTTGAAACACTTTTCCAGAGAGTTTTCCTACGAAGCTCATTGATTTGTTCTCCTTGAGAAAATTAACATGAATTTTGAGATTCATTATCGTGCAACCTTTCACCATTCAACCCTTCAACTATTCAACTTTCACTTGGCCTCCAGCCTGAAGAACTGGCTGGTCGCGTCTTCCGCAGGCACGACATATATGGTGGTCACGCCCACGTCCTCCTCGTCGGCGGAGGGCAGAATCCGCTCATGATCGGCATCCGTCACGGATTTCCTGACAGGCTGGGTCGCCCATTCGGGATTTGTGAACGACAGGGTGGTGGCGACACCATAGACATGTCCGCCGACATACTCGAAGCTGATTGCGTGCGGGGCGTCTATAGGTGCGGCGTAGGCTGTAATCGCGAGCTTGTCCGTCGCGTCGAAGGGATTCGTCCCCGCACGGTATTCGTCGTAGTTCGACACGCCGTCGTTGTCATAGTCGGCGAACGGATCGTATTCGCCTTCAATCCCATACGCATCCATCCACGCGGCAATCGTATCAATGTATTCCGTTGGGACGCTGACCGTCTTGTCCGTGCCGTTCGTCGCGGTATAGCTCCTCACGTCGACGAGCGCAAGACAGACCGGCGACACCGTATTCGCCTCTCCCACTACAAGCGGATCAACCGCGAGGGAAAGATACTTCCCCTGGACGAGAACGCAGTTGAGCGTGTCGCCGACAGCGGCCGTGGTGTCCGTCGCCTTCGTGGAGAGCGGAATCTGCAGCAGGAAGTTGTAGCCGTCAGCCGTCGGATCCGACACCTTCGTGGAGGCGATGACCGTTCCGTTCGTGGCGACGGCCTGGATTGTCACTGGAGCGGACGAGGTCAGCACCTTGTTCTGCCAGTCCTTCAACATCCCCTTGACGAGGTGGGTTCCGAGCGGGAAATTCGCCGCGGCAAAGACGCTCATGACATTCATCGCCGCAAGCGACAGCAGAAGCATCGCCACTGACTTGTTGACTTTACTCATGTTTCGTCGTCTCCTTAGTATTGTATATCATGATTCATTCCATAAGTGGCTAGCGCCAATGTCCGCGCACGGCAGGGTGGAGGGCGGCTTCCGCTTGTCTCGCCCCCCCTGAGGACCATCTGTTGTCGCCGTCGGCTCTCCGCTTTCGGCCTGTGCCACATGATTCGCGAACAACCATTCGAACCTCCTTGGAGGTGTTTGAAGACAAAAAAAAACGTACTCGGCGCAACGACACCGTCGCACCAGTGATTCACAAGCTTCTGTTTACGCAGCGACGCGACACCCGACAGCTAACTGCCTTTCGGGGGAGACGATCTTCCACGCCGTCGGTCATTCGATCGACAAGAAGGAACTTCGCCATCACGTCTGATCTTAACTTACACACGATACTTGTATCATACCATATTTGACTGACAAATACAAGTCGCAATTCGTTTTGGAGGTTCACACACCATGAAATTTCGTCTTTCTTCCCAAACTCAATGCGACTGGGGTAGTCGCATCCACTATTTCCCAAGCGGAGGGATGCGATTGGTGGCATTGAGTTGTTCCCAACGGGAAGAGCAGTCATCATCAAGGACAGGGGGATTCCCCTTCCCCCATGGGGGAAGGTCGCATCTACTTTTAGAAAAGGCTTCTCCATACTTGTTCGCGCGCCTCTTCCCGGTCATCCTCACGGACAACGGCACCGAGTTCTCCAACCCGGCCGGGATCGAGTTCGACGACGACGGCAGGCTCACCTTCGTGTTCTACTGCAACGCCTACGCCTCCTACCAGAAGGCACACGCCGAACGCAACCACGAGTTCATCCGCCTCGTCCTCCCGAAGGGCACAGCCTACACGGAGCCGACGTCGTTCGACGGCCTCACGCAGGTAGGCGTCTCGCCGATGATGTCGCACGTCAACTCCTACGTCCGCAAGGGCCTCGGGAACAAGACCCCCTACGACCTCTTCACGGCCGAGCAAGGAGAGAAGAGCGCCAACCTCTTCGGAATATCCCGCATAGCGGCGAACGACGTCACGCTCAAGCCTTCGCTGCTGGGCATCGAGGTCAAGGTCAACCATCAAGGCACAAATTTAGTCGCATTTACTTTGGGAAGTCACCCGTCCTTATGTACGAAAATTCACTTTTAATCAATGCCATGCGCGTATTTTACCATAAGTCCTCCGTCTGGACACCACGGAAGCATCTACTCCGCATCCACGCGGTCGAAGGTCATGCTCCAGCGGAAGAACATCGTGGGATATTCGAGGCCGTCGGCGGGCTTCCAGACGTCGTTGTACATGTCGTGGGCGAACTCCACCCGGTGCAGCCAGTGCGCGGGGTCTGGATCGGCCATGTCGGCGAGCTCCGTCGTCGCGTAGATCTGTATGTCGACCTGGACGCCCTCGTAGCCGTCGCGCGCAGGCAGGAACGCAGCGCGCGGCTTGCCGCTCACGGTGACGATCCGGAAGAACGGCGTCACAAGGTCATTCAGGTTCGTCACCGCATTGGGAACGCTGTACACGTACCTGAGTCCGGCGGGAAGGCCGTTCACAAGGTCGTTCGGCTCGGAGTCCTCTGGGAGGCCGTTCTGCTCCAGCCACACGTCGAAGCCGCGCTTGACCACGATGACCGTCTGGAGATACGGCGTCGTCTCCCCTTCATCGATCTTCCACGTCTTCGCGAAGTCGAATCCAGCGAAGTTCGTCTCGTGCAGCATCTGCTCCGAGTCGAGCGCAGTAACGCCGATGTAGGCGTCTTGGTTCACCGCGAGGAGCGACGTCTTGCCGGAATCGTAGTACGAATTCGTGATCTTGCCCGCGGAGGCGGAGCCGGCGAAGGCGCCGCGATAGGTCGCCGAGTTCGTGACGGAACCCGCGCACCAGGAGGTGGTGATCCGGCCGCTCGCGCTGCCCGCGAAGCCGCCGACATAGCGGTTGTTGCCCGCCTCGACGTCGGCGACGGCGTAGC
>JAEEZC010000351.1 GCA_016288465.1 Verrucomicrobiota bacterium
ACCATAGAGGAGCTGTCATACCCGTTCCCATTCCGAACACGGAAGTCAAGGGCTCCATCGCCGAGGGTAGTGCGGGACTCGCCCGTGCGAGAGTAGGACGTCGCCGGCTCTTTTTTTGCACTCCGCGCAGCCGCCCGCGCCTTCTGGCGCGCCTCAGCGCCGCGAAAACCCACCACAACAGCTACCGACGCGACGGCTGACACGCCTGCGCAAACGGTATTGAGCCAAGTCAGCTGCGAGGGGCGGCAGACGGCGCGTTGAGCTTGAACCCCGTGCCGACGAATTGCGCGACGTCCCGTCCGGCTTCGTCGGCCACGTCTACGTTTACAACGCACGAGCTGCGCCCGTCTTTTCTGTACGTCGCCTTGGCTACGAGCCTGGTGCCTTTGGTCGGCGAGAGATAGTTTATGCTGACCTGCTGTGCAACGGTGACCTTTCCGCATCCGTTGGTGAGCGCGGCGAAGGCGAAGTCTGCGAGAGTGAATATCGCACCTCCCATTACGCCGCCGAACGCGTTCCTGTGCCTGGCGTCGATCGTCACGCTGGTCACGGCATGGGTGTCGTCCAGCTCGTCAAGCGTAATGCCGTTGTCGGTAGCGAATCTGTCCTTTGAGAAGTATGCTCTCGCATCCTCGATAGTGTTGAAATTTCCCATGTCGTTCTTCGTCTGGTTTGAAGCAATTTTCAGATATTCTACCATCTTTGCGTCCTGATGGCAAATCGAGGGCGTCCTGCGGCGTTGACACGGACGTGCATTGTATGCTATATTCTACGTCTACATGGAAACGAAGAGAGAGATGAGAGCCGCAGGTTCGTGCCGTGTGATGGGCATAGTCAACGTCACGCCTGATTCGTTCTCCGACGGAGGCGAGTGCTACGGCGACCCGGCCCGTGCGATAGAGCGTGCGCGGCGCATGGCGTCCGAGGGGGCGGCGATAGTGGACATTGGCGGCGAGTCGACGCGCCCTGGTTCGACGCCGATTTCGTGGGACGAGGAGTGGCGGCGTGTCGGGCCGGTTCTCGAGGGGCTGAGGGGCTTCAAGTGCCCGGTCAGCGTTGACACATACCATCCGGAGACTGCGGAGCGGGCTTTGAAGGCGGGGGCCAAGATCATAAACTGCGTCTATGCGGAGCCCGTGCCGGAGATGCTGCGGATTCTAGACCGCGAAGGCGGCGGTGCGGAGCTGGTGGTGCCCGCATGCTGCCTTGACGAATGCGCCGGGCTCGGCGATCTTTCGAGGATATACCTTGACCCAATGGTCGGCTTCGGCACGACCCGAGAGGAGGATCTCGCGCTTCTCAGGTCCGTTCCGTGGCTGGCGCAGCGCGGGCGCGTCCTCGTGGGCGCGAGCCGAAAGCGCATCGTCCGCGCTCTTGCCGGCGAAGACCGGGTCAATTCCCTGCTCGGCGGCGACGTGGCGATAGCTCTGTGGTCGTCGGCGAACGGTGCGAGCATGGTCAGGGTGCACGACGTCAAGGAGACTGCGCAGGCTTTGCGCGTGTGGGGGCGACTGGCCGGCGACGGCAGGCCCTTTAACGAAAACTGCGCGAGGGGATGACAATGAAGGACTTTGGACTGTATCTTGTGATGACCGATCCGGTCGTGGGCTATGTGCGCTGCTGTGAGGCGGCGGTGAAGGCCGGCGTCGGAATCGTACAGCTTCGGATGAAGGACGCGCCAAGGGAGGATGTTCTGTCCGTTGCGCGCGAGCTCAGGCGCGTGACGGCCGGAAGCGGCACGCTCTTCATAGTGAACGACGATCCATCTGTCGCGGCGGAGGCCGGCGCCGACGGCGTGCACGTCGGGCAGACCGACATGCCGGTTGCGGAGGTTCGCCGCATGTATCCGTCTCTCGGCATCGTGGGCAAGTCGACCCATTCGCTTGCGCAGGCCGAGGCGTCGCGCACCGAGGGGCCGGACTACATCGGCGTCGGACCGGTGTGGGCGACGCCGACGAAGAAGATACCCGATCCCGTGCTCGGGGTGGCGGAGGCGGCTCGGATGGCGCGCGCGGTGGAGTGCCCTGCGGTCGCCATCGGCGGCGTCGTGGACGGCGCGCACGCCGCGGAGCTTGCGGCGGCGGGGCTGCGCAACTTCGCCGTAGTGCGTGCTGTATGCGGTTCAAAAGACCCTTACGCCGCAATTGTCGCGCTTCAGGAGGCGTTCGCGTCCGGGGCCAGGAAATTTGGCCAAAGATAGTTATTGCGCAAAACCTCCGAAAATGGTATCATTTAGGCAGTCAGGCGACCATATGGTCCTCGTGGTGCTTTTTGGCGAATGGCCGAATTGACGGCCGGGAGGTTACGAATATATGACGAGCGAACTGTTGACGAGGCTGGCGGAGCGAGGCTGCGCCGTGCAAGACAGGCTTGACGAGACATTCATGGGCAATGAGGCCCTGTACGAGAAGCTGCTGAGGCGGCTTGCCGCGTCCGACGCCATTGCGCGCATGACCGACGCCTTCGCGGTCGGCGACGTCGAGACGCTGTTCACGGCGTCGCACGAGCTTAAGGGCCTTTACGCGACTCTCGGCCTGACGCCGCTGTTCGTCATGTGCAGCGACATCGTCGAGATAGCCCGCACGGGCACGCTCGAGGGCGTCGGCCAGAAGCTTTCCGACCTTCGCACCGGGCACAACGAGTTCCTCGAGCTGATCGGCGGATAGGCGCCAGACATTGATTTACGGAGCGACATCTAACATTATGGAAAACCAAGAAACGCCGCAAGAGCTGACCCGCGAGGAGCTTCTGGAGCTTCTCCGCGTCAAGAACGAGACACTTGAGCATGAGGCGGCAGACAATGCCGTTGCGATGCGCGTAAACGACGCGGTCTCCGACATTGCCAGAATTCCATGCGAGAACACCACAACCGCCGCGTTTGCCGACGCGATGTTCGCGGTGCTTTCGCGGCTTGACAGGCTCTCTGTGACCAGGATGGCATGGTACGAGACAGGCGCGGAGGAGCCCACAACGGTCTGGGGCGACGAAGAGCCGCCTCCAGGAGCGTCGGAGGCGGACGGCTCCTGCGCACGTCTGCCAATCTTCTCCGAAGGCCGGAAAATCGGCGAATTCGAGCTGTTCTTCGCGATGCGCCAGCGCAACACGATGCGCATGCAGAAGATGCTCAAGATGCTATCCGAGACGATTTCCATCGCCCGCCAGCGCATCCTCGCGTTCAACGACCTTGCGAACGAGCGCGACAAGGCGCTTGCCGCCGAAAAGGCCAAGAGCTTTTTCTTCTCGACCGTAAGCCACGACATCCGCACGCCGCTCAACGCCATCGTCGGCTTTGCGGAGATGCTGCGTCTCGGCATCGACGACGAGGAGGACCGCAAGAGCGCACTTGACGCGGTGCTTGTCTCCAGCCGTACGCTGCTTGAGCTCATCAACGACGTGCTCGATCTCTCGAAGCTTGAGGCCGGCCGCATGGAGATCGTGCCGGAGTCAACCGACGTCGGCCAGCTCTTTCGCGGCGTCATTGCCGCGTTCGAGGTGTCCGTATCCAAGAAGGACCTCAAGATCGTCCGCGACATCGAGCCGATGCCCCGCCTGAAGATCGATCCGCAGCGGATACGCCAGATACTCTTCAACCTTGTCGGCAACGCCGTGAAGTTCACGGACCAGGGCTTCATAACGATTACGGCGCAGTGGCGCTCCGGCACGTTCCGGTTCTCGGTGCGCGACACCGGCTGCGGCATTGCGGAAGAGGATCTGAAGCACATAGCCGACCCGTACGTGCAGGTCGGGCGCGGCAGGCAGCACGGCGGCACGGGGCTGGGGCTGGCGATCTGCAAGCAGCTCGTCGCGCGCATGAACGGCGAGATCGAGGTCGCGTCCGGCGTCGGCCTCGGCTCTCAGTTCGACATCATCATCCCGAACGTCGAGGCAGACGAGGAGGCCCCGAAGCAGATGACCACGACGCAGCGCATACGGCTGACCGTGTCGCACCACGTCGTCGGCGTCAAGCGTGTCCTCATAGCGGACGATTCGCCCGTGAACCTGCGCGTCCTCAAGGCGATGCTCATGCGCTTCAATGTGCGCGACATCGAGACGGCTGAGAACGGGCGAGTGGCCTTCGAGAAGCTCGATGCCGACCCGACGGGATTCGACCTTGTGCTGACTGACATGTGGATGCCGGAGATGGACGGCGAGACGCTCGTGCGCAAGCTTCGCGCGGACGGGCGGTTCAACGACCTCAAGGTGTTTGTGCTTACGGCCGACGTCGAGCTTGCCGCGCGCAGCTCCAACGCCGGCTTCACGGGGGTTCTGCTCAAGCCGCTCACGCTGGAGGAACTGGGAAGGGTTCTGGTGTAATGGCTTTGCGCCTCAACGGCTGCGACGCGCTGGCCGCGCGCTGCGCCGTGGCGCGGTTCGCATACGGGGGACAATGATCGGAGCATCGATTCTAGCATCGTCTGCCGCGGTCGCGCTGGTGGCTGCGGCGCCTTCGGCCGCCGCGCCGGAGGGGGCCAAGCCCGCGCCCGAGGTGCGGGTGGCCGTCCGCGACGAGCGAGGCGGAAAGGTCTCGCGCTATGCGACGGCGCTCCTGAGGATGGCGAACGAGCGCCTTGGCTGGAACCTCTCCTTTGTCGGCGAGCAGAGCCTGGACGGGTTCGTGTGGAAGAAGTCCGAAGACATAGACATCGTCGCGTCCGCCCTGTACACTCCCGAGATCGCCGCCGAGTACACCTTCGTCCGCCAGGCCCTCGGCAGCGTGAGGATCTCGCTTTTCGCCAAGGCCGAGACCAAGGACACGCTCGCCGGCGCGCCGCCTCATGCGTGGCCGCGTCTCCGCCTCGCCTATGCGCGCGGCATGCTCGACCCGAACGGCGAGTTCCAGAACTGGTGCGACAGAAAGGCCGTTACCGCGCTGCAGGACGTGTGCTACCCGACGCGAGAGGATGCCGAGAAGGCCGTGCGCAGCGACGAGTGCACGATGCTTCTCGCTTCCGCAATGGAGTCGGTGGAGGGGCTTGAGGAGGTCGCCATGCTACGGCGGCTGCCGTGCTTCATGGCCGTGTCGAAGAGGAAGCCCGAGCTTTGGGCGGCGCTTTCCGCCGAGCTGGAGCGCATATACGTCGACGAGCTGCCGCGTCTCGACCAGCTCCGCCGCGAGGCGCTTGGCGTCGACAGGTCCGTAAAGAGGGTTGTCGTCGGCCGGTATCTCGAAGACGGCTACTCGCGCCTTATGCCCGACGGGACGTTTTCCGGCGCGAACGAGGAGATAATCGAGCGCATGGCGAGCCTGAACGGGTGGACGGTCGACTGGGTAGCCTGCGACGGCAGGAAGGCGCTGGAATACCTCGCCCAGGGGAAGATCGACCTTCTTGCAGGTGTGGCGATGGACGACAAGCGCCAGGAGCGGATACACTTTCCGCATATTCCCTGCGGCGTGAGCAGGGCGTTTCTGTACGCGCGGCCCGAGTCGAAGTACATGCCGCAGCGCTTTGACGGATGGGACGGCATGGACATCGCGACCGGCCCCGACGAACTCGGGCTTTCGGTGCTGAGGGGCTTTCTCAACTCCCGAGGCGTCAAGTACTCGCTTACGGTGTATCCTTCCGGCGCGGAGGCCGAGAAGGCGTTCTACCAGGGCCGCCACTCCGTGCTGCACGCCGTGGGCACGCACAGACTCGACAACGAGAAGCAGCTCGCGGCGTTCTCGCTTGTGCCGAACTACGTCTGCTGCGCCAAGGGCCGCACGGAGCTTGTCTCGACTCTGGAGAACACGCTTGTGCGCATCGCCAACGAGACGCCGGGCTTCTTCGAGTCCGTATGGAGCCGCCATTTCGTCACCGACGAGCTTCGGGAGACGTCCTTCTCGCCCGAGGAGCATGCCTGGATACGCTCGTGCGTCACGGCGGGCAGCGTCGTGAGGGTGGACATATCGCCCGTCGTGCCTCCGCTGAAGGACTGGGATCCGGCGACCGGTCAGCCGCGCGGCTTTGTCAATGCGTTCTTCGAGGAGCTTACCCGGCGTTCGGGCCTCCACTTCATGTTTCTGCCTCCGGCCAGCGAGCTCGTCGCAAGACGCCGTCTGCTGGACGGGGAGTCCGACATACTCGTGTCGCTTGGCTCGGACCTTTCCGACTATGACGACTCGGACGTCGTAGGCTCCCTCAAGCTCGACATGCTTCTCGTCTGCCGTCGCGGCGGGCGCATGGAGGGCCTCGACCCGACTTCCGGGCGCATCGCACTGCCGAACTGGAACCGGGCGGCCATGCAGTCGCTGCGCAGCGAGTCGATTGGGTCGTATCTGTTCTCGTGCCGCGACGACATGTCGTGCTTCAAGGCGGTGCGCAACGGCGACGCCGACTGCACTTACGCGACGGTGTTCACCGCGCTCGCCTGCATGAAGGAGCTGGGGCTGGAACGCGAGCTCGAGACGCGGCGCGTCACTCGCGGTCGCCGCACAGCCGACCTCGCTTTGCTGTCGTCGCCGTCCGTGGCGCCCGAGCTCCGCTCTTCGCTGCGCAAGACCCTCGCCTCGTTCGACGCGGCCCAGATACAGGCGTTCATCTCCCGCACGCTCTACGAGTCGACCACGCGTCCGCTCGTGTCGTTCCCTGGCGCGTTCGCCGTCGCGCTCATGGTAGTCGCGCTTGCGGCCGTCGCATGGAGCGTGCGCCGCACAAGGCTCATACAGCGCCAGCAGAGGGGCATCGCGAAGCGGGACCGCATGATCGCCGCGCGCGACGAGTCCGCAAGGCGCACCTTCGCGGCGATAAAGGGCCCGCTTGACGAGATCGAAGCCAGGGCCGAGTATCTGCGCACGCCCGATGCCGCGCGCGACCAGATGCTGCAGTGGACCGAAGAGCTGATTCGCGGCGTCGAGAGCATCGTGCACGGGCTGAACGAGTTCATGGGCGAGTCGGGCACGGCGAAGGGGCCCGCGAAAAGGGAGGAGGACTGACGGTGAAGATGAGAATAGCCTGGGTCGCTGCCATGGTGCTGCTGATTGTGGTGGGAGCGCGGTTGCACCAGATATCCAACGCCTTCGGCAGCATCGAGCGCTCCCTGCTGGCGTATGGCGAAGCCGTCACGCTTCTGCGCATGGGGTCCGACGATCTCACCCAGAGGGCGCGCCGCTACGTCGAAACCGGCGACGTGGCCTTCATGGACAGCTATTTCCGCCAGGCGAACGTCCTCAAGATGCGCGAACAGGCCCTGGACTGCCTCTATGACACCTCCGATTCAGTCGGGGCGAAGGGCAGGCTCGAAAACGCGCTGTCTCAGTCCATGGACCTCATGGGCATCGAGTGCCACGCCATGAAGCTGGCCGCGATATCCTGGGGAACCCCGACCAATCTCGTCGCGTCTGAGGTCCGCGCCTGCCGGCTGACCCCTGAAGAGGAATCAATGCCTTCGGCAGGGCCGGACTCCAAGCGCGAGCGCGCCGTGAGCATGCTGTACGACGCCGCCTATGCGGAGAGCAAGGATCGCATCTGCGGCGCGGCCGACTGCCTTCTCGTCGACATGCTGGCGTCGCTGCGCGCTCGCCGCGAGTCTTTGCAGAGGTCGTACACGATATGGTTCTGCGGACAGCTCGCCGTCCTGCTGTTCGCGACGCTCGTGTCTCTCCCGTATGTGTTCGGATGGAAGAAGAAGGGGAAGGCCGCAGGGCCGACTGCGTCGTGAAGCGCATAGCGACAGTTCTGTCAGTCGCAGTCGCCGCGTTCTTCGCAGCGGCCGTCTCGGCCTATGCCGATGCCCACGCACAGAAGACGGTGCGCGTGGCGTTCTGCGGAACGCACGGATATTACGTCGGATCGCCCACCGACTCGCCCAAGGGAATCGTGCCGGAGTGGGTGGAACGCATGGCGCGCGTCGCCGGCTGGAAGGTCGAGTGGGTCGAGACGACTCAGGCCGAGGCCGTCGGCATGGTCGCCCGCGGAGAGCTGGACCTCGTCGGCTGCGTGTCGATGCACAGCGAGCGCGCCAAGGATCTTCTTTACACCCACCAGCCGATGGGCCTTCGCAACACGGCGGTGTACGTACTGCGCAGCTCGCCGTTCGAATATGGCGACCTGGCGTCGCTCGACGGATGCGTCGTGGGCATGCAGTCCGGTCAGGAGCGCATCGACCGCATCGCCGACCACCTGGCGAAGCACGGCGCGCGCTGCGAATTCCGCGAGTTCGACGACGCAGACTCCCTTGAAAGGGCTCTCTTCGAGGGCAGGGTGGGCGCGGTGGCGTCCGAGGACTCGCCTCGCCTTTCGGCGGAGAAGTCGGTCGTCACGCTTCCTCCCGCGCCGCTCTACTTTGTGACGCCGACATCGCGCGGAGACCTGCTCGCGGAGGCGGACGACGCGATGGCGTACATACTCGCAGGGGAACCCGACCTCGTGCGCACTTTGAGCGACATCTACCTCCCGTTCCGATACAAGTTTGACATGCTGTTCACTTCGGAGGAGCGCGCCTTCATCTCAAGATGCTCCCGCTCCAACCGCTCCTTCACCATCGACTTGTCGCCGGAGCAGCCGCCGTTCAAGAGGTACGATCAGACGTCCGGCAACTACGCCGGCTTCCTCGGGGCCCTGGTCGACGAGCTCAGGCACGCCACGGGGCTTTCCTTTGACGTGGTGCCCCCTCTTGTGCAGGACGCCGCGGAGACGCGGTTCGCGCGCGGCGGAGCGGATGTCTGGATCCAGTACGGCCACGCCGGCGCCGGCATCGGACAGAGCGCTATTTCTTCGGGCGCGAGGCGCTTCTCGCTGCGCGTGCCGCAGGCCTGCTGCACCAGGCGCCTTTCGGCTCAGAACTATTCCGACCCGACGGCCCGCCTTGCAGTCTGGAGACACGACCTGCGGCGTCTGGAGGCGTACTCGAAGCTCGGCTACGAGGCTCGAGTCGTCCGCTGCCGCACGAAGGAGGACTCGTTCAAGGCGATTCTCGACGGCCGTGCGGACTGCGTCGTGTGTGCATATCCGGAGGCGAGGTCGATAATCTCCTCGCTCAACGCGAACGGCAAGTTCGACGTTCGCACGGTCGAGTTCATGGAGTACGACCCGGCGTATCCGGTCGTCATCGGTCCGCACGCCGACATGCGCCTTGCCGGAATCGTCGCAAAGGCGGTAAGGGCGATGTCGCGCGACAGGATCGTCGACCTCACTCTCCGGGCCGAGGCGCACGAGATGCGCGAGGGCCGCATGAGCCCCGAGCAGATAGCGGTGCTTACCGGCGCCATCCTCTTCGCCGCCGCGCTTGCGCTGATAGGCGTGCTCGCGGTGTCCCGCCGCCGCATTTCCAAGGCGCTTCACAAGGAGCACATGGCCCTGAAGCTCGCCGACGACGCCATCAAGGAAGTGGGCCGCACGAACGAGAAGCTCAAGGACGCTCTCGCCCACGCCGAGAACGCGGCGATGGCCAAGTCGACCTTCCTCGCCACGATGTCGCACGAGATCAGAACCCCGCTCAACTCGGTCATCGGCTTTGCGGAGTTCCTTAGCGATCCGAAGGTCGAGCAGGCCAAGGTGCCCGAGTACGCGAGGTCGATCTCGCACTCGGCAAGCGCGCTCCTCTCCCTCATAAACGACATCCTGGACCTCTCGAAGTTCGAAAGCGGCAAGACCGAGGGCCTTGACATCCGCACGGGCGAGACGGACGTCCGCCATCTTTTCGACGAGATGGACAGCGTCTTCAAGATGCGCGCCGCCGATAAGAAGCTGACCATCACGTTCGAGGTTTCGGAGAGCATGCCTGTCCTGCGGATAGCCGAGCCTCGTCTGAGGCAGATACTGCTCAACCTGGTCGGCAACGCGATCAAGTTCACGGACACGGGCGGCGTGACGGTCTCGGCTACTTACGCCGGCGGATTCTTCGAGCTGCGGATATGCGAC
Organism: Verrucomicrobiota bacterium; assembly: GCA_016288465.1. Taxonomy (GTDB): domain Bacteria; phylum Verrucomicrobiota; class Kiritimatiellia; order RFP12; family UBA1067; genus UBA1067. Next base: position 9,840 of record JAEEZC010000351.1, read on the forward strand.
ACCGGCATCGGCATTTCGCCGCGCGGGCTGAAGCACATTTTCGAGCCGTTCTCCCAGGACATGGCGTCTCGCAGAGGCAAGGTGTACGCAGGAACCGGCCTCGGGCTGTCCATTGTCAAGCGGCTCGTCGATGCGTCCGAGGGAACGATCCAGGTGCGCTCCGAGCTCGGCAAGGGCACGACTTTCGTCGTAACTCTGAGAAAGGTAGAGAAGATCGACGCCCCGCTCGGCGCTGACATTGGCGCCGGAGCTGTGCCGGGGGCTCTTTGCGGCAAGATAACGCATGTCATTCTCGTGGACGACATCGCAATGAACAGAAAGATCCTCTCGATGTACTGCCAGTCCCTCGGAATCACCGACATAAAGGCATATTCAAGCGCACAGGAGGTTCTCGACCATCTTGACGCCGGCGACGCGGCAGATGTGATTCTGAGCGACCTGTGGATGCCTCTCATGGACGGCAGCGAGCTCGCAAGACAGGTGGCGAAGCGCCGCCCGGGTCTCCCGGTAGTCGCAGTTACGGCCGACACGGACGCCGGCGCGTCGTTCGACATCGCGGCGTTTCGCAGCATTCTTTCCAAGCCGGTCACTTCCGCCAAGCTCAAGGCGCTTTTCGAGAAGCTGGAGAGAGCGCCCAGACGGGCCTAAAGGGTCTAAAAGGGCACTTCGGGCATAGTCGTTTGTGTGATTGTGCCGCAGACACCGCTGTGGACCAAACTTCACAGCCTGGTGCAGTCGCAGCGGTTTCGGGGTGAGTGAACGGACCTTGCTCTGCCTGTGTACGAGGCGTTTCCTTACGGTGTACGCGGCATTCCCTGCCTGTGTACGCGGCTTTCCCTGCCTGTGTACGGAGGAGTTTTGACGTCACTTCAGTGGTGAAGTGACGTCAATATACCATTGAAGTGACGTCACTTCTATGGTGTAATGACGTCAAATCTCCCCCGTACACGCCTCGCAAACGCCGCGTACACCATTAGGAAGCGCCGCGTACACGGGCAATAAACGCTCGAAACACAACTGGAAAGGGAGGAAACGCGTTAA
>JAEEZC010000352.1 GCA_016288465.1 Verrucomicrobiota bacterium
CTCCTCGAGAAGCAGCACAACCGCGGGCAGGACGGCGCAGGCGCGGCTGTTCTCTCCGCGAGCCCGGAACCAGGCGAAGAGCCGTACTGGATTGCGAAGTCCGCATCGTCGACCGCCCTTGCCGACGTGCTGGGCATGATCGGCAGGCGTGCGCAGCCTGAAACGGGACGCATCTTCCTGGGCCACCTGCGCTACGCGACGTTCGGCAAGAACGACGTCGCCTTCTGCCACCCTTTCGTGCACGAGGCGAGCGAGCTCAGCCACACTCTGCTTCTTGCGGGCAACTTCAATCTCACGAACACCGAAGCGCTCTTCGACGACTACCGGCACCACGGCTCGTTCCCGACGAGCAAGGCGGACGGATACCTCATCGCGGAGCTTGTGGCGCACGAGCTTTCGGCGGGCAAGGGACTGGCCGACGCGCTTGAGGCCGCCCTGAGGAACGCGGACGGCGCATGGACGCTCTGCGGAATGACAGGCGACGGATGGGCCTTCGCGACGCGCGACGCGCACGGCATCAGGCCCGGATGGTACTACGTCGACGACGACGTGGTTGTCGTCGCAAGCGAACGCCCTGCGATACAGGCGGCTTTCGACGTGCCGCCAGAGGCGGTGAAGGAGCTGCCGCGCGGCGAGGCGCTGACGGTCTCTCCTGACGGCAAGGTCTCGCTTACGCGAATCGCGCCCGAAGCGAAGGCGCGCGGCTGCGTGTTCGAGCGCATCTACTTCTCGCGCGCCAACGACGCCGACATACACCGCGAACGCAAGGCGCTCGGCGCTGCGCTCGTGCCGCAGATACTCAAGGCCGCGGACGCGCCGATGGAGGATATCTTCTTCAGCTACATACCGAACTCCGCGCGCATCGCGTTCCACGGGCTTCTCGAACGGCTTTTCGACGAGCACGGCAGGATCCGCTTCGGGGAAGTGGCGGTCAAGGACGCGAAGTTCAGGACGTTCATCGCAGACGCGGCCGCGCGGCGCGAGTTCTACAAGCACGTATACGACGTCACATACGGACTTGTCAGGCCGGGCAGCGACACGCTCGTGGTGCTCGACGACTCGATTGTGCGAGGCAACACGATGAAGAACGCGATTCTGCCGATGCTGGACAGGCTGGGTCCGAAGCGCATCGTAATCGCCTCGTCCGCTCCGCCAATACGCTACCCCGACTGCTACGGCATCGACATGTCCACGCTTGGCGAACTCGTCGCGTTCCGTGCGCTGGTCAACCTGCTGGGCGACGGCGCGGAGACGGAGCTTCGCCGCTGCGCAGAGGCCGATACGTCCGAAAACCCGCTTGCGACCCTGTACTCCCGGTTCTCTGAGAGCGAACACGCCGACGAGATAGCCAGGCTGCTGACGCCGACAGGAATGAAGGCCGAAGTAAAGGTCGTCTACCAGACGATTGGCTCGCTTCGCACTTCGTGCCCCGACTCGTCGGGCGACTGGTACTTCACGGGCGACTATCCGACGCCTGGCGGACGCGAAGTGCTGCGGAGAGCGATAATGAACTACCTCGAGCGCCGGCGCGGGCGGTCCTACTGACCTTTCGCCCGACGGCTACCTGTTCAGCAGCGCCTTCACGTAGTTTGGCAGCGCGAAGGCGCCGCGATGCAGGTCGGTGTTGTAGTAGCGGGTCTTGATGCCAAGCTTGTTCCAGCGCGCCTCGTCCAGATCGCCGATCGGATGGTACTTCTTCGAGGCGAAGCCGAAGAGCCAGTGGCCCGACGGATAGCTCGGGATGTGGCACTGGTACACGGTCGACACGGGGAACTCGACGGCGATGTGGCTGTGCGCGTCGCGCACGGACCGCTGGTGCGCCGCGTAGAACGGAGACTCGTGCTGGTTGATGAGTATGCCGTCGTCCCTCAGGGCCTTGTAACATGTCCCGTAGAACTCGCGCGTGAAGAGCCCTTCCGCAGGCCCGTACGGATCCGACGAATCGACGATTATCAGGTCGTACTCGGCCTTCTTGCCGCGCACGTATCTGAGCCCTTCCTCGAACCACACGCTTACGCGCTTGTCCTTGAGCTTGCAGGACGTGAACGGAAGGAACTTCTTCGCGAGCAGGACGACGTCCTTGTCCACTTCGACGAGGTCAATCGACTCGATGGACCTGTATTTCGTAAGCTCCCGCACGGTGCCGCCGTCGCCCCCGCCTATTACGAGCACGTTCCTCAGGTTCGGGTTCACGGCCATGGGCACGTGCGCAAGCATCTCGTGGTAGATGAACTCGTCCTTCTCCGTGATCATCAGGCCGCCGTCCAGGACAAGCACCCTTCCATACGCAGGCGTGTCGAGTATGTCGATCTGCTGGACCGCGCTTTTCTTCGAAGCGACCTGGACGGACGCCTTCATAGAGAAGCGCACGTCGTCCGTATGTTCGTCAGTGTACCAGAGTTCCATGTAAGGTTAAAAGATTAAAAGGTTAAAGGGTTAAAAGGTTAGGGGTGGAATTAGTGGTGGAAGGTTAAAAGATTAAAAGGTTAAAGGGTTAAAAGGTTAGGGGTGGAATTAGTGGTGGAAGGTTAAAAGATTAAAAGGTTAAAGAGTTAAAAGGCTAGTGGGTGGAAGATTGGAGGGTTGATGGTTTGGAAATCGCATGTCCGATGGCACGTTTCTTAGACTTCACAGTTCTGACGAGCAACCCAACAAGACGATCTACTTCGTTGCGGAGCGAACGATATTGCGCCTCGTTGATGTATTCCGACTTCAACAACACCTCAAGCCAATACTGTGTCTCAGAGTCCTCCTTCAGCGCTACGCTTATCTTCGAGATGAAATCCGCGTCACTTTGGGCAAACTGAGCCTCCCTTACATTCGCACCTATGCTCGTTCCGCTTCTGGCGATCTGGCGTGACAGCACAAACTCCTTCTTTTCCTCGCCAAGGAACTGCGCCAGCTTTGCAATCCGCACGGCGAATGCCAAGCTTTTTTCCATAAGCGATGTCGCAAACTCGTTCACCTCAGACCCCTTCGCCCTCTTTAAACGTTTAACCCGTTAACCCTTCAGCCGTTTAAACTTTTAATCTTTCAACCCGCTAACCCTTTAACCTTTTAACCTCAACTTACGACCTGAATATAGTCGAGATTCATGTCCTCCGTACCGGTCATGAAGCAGCCCTTCTCCTTGGCGAAGAGGATGTGCTCCAGAATGTCGGGGGTGATGCGCTCTCCAGGCGCGACGATCGGGATGCCGGGCGGATAGCTCATCACGAACTCGCCGGCGACAAGCCCGGTCGACTCCTTCATCGCGACGCGGCGCTTCTTCGCGTAGAACGCCTCCTGCGGCGGCATGGCGATGACAGGGTCGATGTATTCGTGGTCGAAGAGGCCGGCCGCGCTGCGCTCGTGCAGGCGCTTGATTTCGGCGAGCGCGGAAATGAGGCGCTCAACGTCCATCATTCTGTCGCCGGCCGAGAGAATCGCGAGCAGGTTGCCGATGTCGCCAAACTCTATCTGGATGCCGTAGTCGTCGCGCAGGTAGTCGTACACCTCGATGCCCGCGAGCCCGATGTCGCGCGTGTGCACCGAAAGCTTCGTGCGGTCGAACGCGAACGCCGCGTCGCCGTCGACGAGCTCCGGGCCGAACGCGTAGTAGCCGCCAAGGTCGTTTATCTCCTCGCGTGCGTAGTCGGCGAACTCCATCGTCTTCTGGTACATCTCGCGCCCGCGGAAGAAGAGGTTGCGGCGCGCTATGTCAAGGGACGAAAGCAGAAGGTACGAAGCAGAAGTGGACTGCGTGAGCGTTATGATCTGACGCACGTAGTCGGGGTTCACCGGCTTGCGCGTAAGCAGAACGGAGCTCTGCGTAAGAGACCCGCCTGTCTTGTGGATCGACGCGGCCGCCATGTCGCAGCCCGCCGCCATCGCCGACACGGGCAGCTCGTCGTGGAAGTAGAAGTGCGTTCCGTGCGCCTCGTCGGCAAGAACCCGCATCCCAGCCGCATGCGCAAGCTTGACTATCTCGACTATGTTCGAGCAAATTCCGTAGTACGTCGGGTTGTTGACGAGTATCGCCTTGGCGGACGGATGCTCCGCTATCGCCTTCTCGACGTCCGCAACGCTCATTCCGAGAGGGATGCCGATCTTGCGGTTCTGGCCGGGATTGATGTACACGGGAATCGCGCCGCAGACGACAAGCGCGTTGATCGCGCTGCGATGGACGTTTCGCGGGAGGATTATCTCGTCACCCGCCGTGCAGGTCGCCATTATCATGGCCTGCACCGCGCTAGTCGTCCCGTTCACCATGAAGAACGCGTCGTCGGCGCCGAAAGCCTCGGCCGCGAGCTGATGCGCCTCCTTTATCACCGAAACCGGGTGCGACAGGTTGTCCAGCGGCTTCATGGAGTTCACGTCCATCGCCATCGCGCGGGCGCCGAGGTACTCGGTAAGCTCCGGATTGCCGCGCCCGCCCTTGTGCGCGGGCACGTCGAAGTGCGCGAGACGGTTTATCCGCTGGCGGTCAAGCGCGTCGGCAAGAGGCGTCTGCCTCTGCCTGGCTTTCTGCGAATCTCCTGCTCCCGCAGGTACGGTTCTTGCCATTTAATCTACCACCCTGTTAGGTCAGTGAACAACAGCCCGAATTCCATACTCCCAAGGAGCAGTTCAAGGGTTGTGGGTAGTGTACCACAAATGCACCGCGGGTTCAACTGCGAATTTCTCGGCTAATTGCTCGGCTGCGACATGGCCGAACGC
>JAEEZC010000353.1 GCA_016288465.1 Verrucomicrobiota bacterium
GGATGCCGGCGTAGAGAAGGTCGATGTCGCTCTTCGCCTTCTGGTCGTGCGTCGGGTTGATGACCCAGCGGCCGTCGACACGGCCGATCCTGACGCAGCCGATCGGGCCCATGAACGGAATCTCGGAGATGTGGAGCGCCGCGGACGCCGCGTTCACCGCCAGGAAGTCGGCCTCGCGCGTGCCGTCGCACTGGATGAGCGTCGAGTTGACCTGGACGTCGTTGTAGTATCCGTCGGGGAAGAGCGGGCGGATCGGACGGTCGCACATGCGCGCCGTCAGGATCTCCTTGCTCGTCGGACGCGCCTCGCGCTTGAAGAAGCCGCCGGGGAACTTGCCCGCCGCGTAGAACTTCTCGCGGTACTCGCACTGCAGCGGGAAGAAGTCGATGCCCTCCCGGGGCGTGTCGGTGTTCGTGACCGCCGTGAAGACGGTGTTGTCGCCGTAGCTGACGGTGACGGCCCCTGCCGCCTGCTGCGCCAGGAGTCCGGTCTCGATCACGAGCGGCGTACCCGCGATGTCGACCTGGAATTTCTTCGTGCCTTCCATGTCTGTTCTCTGTACTGTTATGTTTGTCAATTCGCCTGCCGGCACGGACCGCTTAGCGCCTGATGCCGAGCTTCTTGATCAGCTCAGCATACTTCTCCGCGTCCTCGCGCTTGAGGTAGTCGAGCAGGTTGCGGCGGTTCTGGACCTTGCGGAGAAGGCCGTAGCGGCTCGAATGGTCCTTCTTGTTGGCCTTAAGATGCTCGGTGAGCGCCGCAATCTCCTTCGTGAGAATCGCGATCTGGACCTCGGATGAGCCCGTATCACGGTCATGACGCTGGAATTCGTTCTTGATGGCGGCCTTGTCGATCTTCATTTTCTGTATTAGCTTTTTCGTTCCGCGCGCTGGGAGGTCGATGGACTGCCGAACGGCAGAAGCCCCCACTCGGGAGCCCCCGCGACAGGGATAACCTCCAGAAACAGCCGCAGATTAGGGGGTAGTATATCAAAAAGGCCGCCCGGCTGGCAAGTGCCGTCCGGGACGCCTCTCCGGAAACAGCGCGCGTCAGCGCAGACTTGGCGCAACGCGCGGCAGGCCCCCGGTCACTCGATCGTGACCGGAAGCGACATCGCGCCCTTCGACGCGGTTGCCGTGCCGTAGCCTTTTCCGTCAAGCACTACGCCGAAAACGGTGACTTTGACCTTCTTCGCCCTGCCTCTGTCCTCCGCGACGACGACGAACGTGCCCTTGAACGCGCGCTTCGCAAGCGTGTACGTGAGCTTGAGCGACGAGGGGTTCGCGCTCGTGCCCGCCTTCGCGACGTCGAACTTGGAGCCCTTCATGCCGACCTCCAGCCCGTCCGGCAGAAGCCCTGCGTCGGCACCCGGCAGCGCGGCGGAGACTGCGTCCGCGTCGATGCGGAAGCGCGCTCCCGGCGCAAGCCCCGTGCCCGCACCGGACGCGAGCGCCGCCCCTTCGCCATCCATTCCGAAGACCTCTTCGGCGCCGTCCTCGCAGAACCATATCACGAACGCTGTCTTCTTCGCGTCCAGCACTGCCGCGCACTCCCTCTCGCCGACCAGAAGCTGGGTGGTGCCGCTCACGAAAGTCCCGTCCGCAAGCCTTCCGGACACCTTGGCCTTGCCCTTGTCGTTTACGACGACGGTCACTCCGCTCCATCCGCCGGACGTCATCCAGGCCGCGACGTGCGTTCCGCGCCATTTCGAGACCGCCGCGACGGCCCTCTGGACGGATGCGGCGTCTTTCGCTGAGAACACGTTCCTGGAGCCGTCGAGAGTCCATTCGCCGAGAGTGCCCGAAAGCGAGTTCTCGCCCAGCGTCATGTCGAGGTCGAGTCCGCCCACGACGCCCTTGACCCGTCCGTCGAAGGTGCTCGTTCTGAGGGTTGCCTTCTTGCCGCCCACGACGCCCGCCTTGACGGTCAGCTTCACCTCGCCCGTCGTCTTCTTCGGCTTCGCCGCCATGACGGACAGTGTGGCCGCCACGCGGCCAGCCGCGTCTACCGCATAGCCGTTCCATACCGCGGCGCTTTCGCTGTGGAGCGCCGCGTCGGAGTGCCACAGCGCACGCTTCCGCCACTTCGCGTAGAGGACGATGTCCGCAGGGCGCACCAGTCCGTCTCTCGTGACAGGCGAGCCCGAGAAGTCGGCGTTCTCGAACCAGCCGTCGAAAACGAATCCGGAACGCTTCGGCGTCGGCAGCTCTCCGTAGTAGGACCCGATCTCGCATTCCATCTCGTCCGTGTCGACCGTGCCGCCGTTCGCGTCGAACGTCACACGGAAGCTCGTCTTCGCGATGCGCCTCTCAAGGAGCCCGTAGTAGTTGCCGCGGCCGCTGAACGTCAGAAGCGTCCCTCCGTTCTGCTTTTCGCTCCATTCGAGCTCGTAGCCGGACTTGTCGACTGCGTGGCCGAGGTCGTCCACCAGCTCCACCACAGGCGTGCGGACGCCCTCTACGAATTCGAAGCGGACGGAAGAGAGCTCCGCGTACGCGAGGTTGCGCGGCGTCACGGTGACTGTCGCGACGTTCGTGACAGGGTCGAAACCGGGCGCGGAGACCTCGTACCACGTCTCTACGCCGGATACGACGTTGGTGCAAAGCGGCTTTTCGGCTCCGAACGGACCTTCCGCCGAAGAGGCGTACAGAACAGTCCATCCGGCCGCCGGACTCTTCACCTTGACGTCGATTCCGTGGCCTTCGCCGTCGTAGACACCCGAATACGACGCCTTGTTCGACGCGCCGGAGAGTCCTCCGTCGTCGACGGCTATGACAGGCGGAATGTAGAGCGTGACGTGCAGGCTCTCGCCGAACACGGCGTCTATGCGCGCGTCGTCCGCAATGTCAACGGCTGCGTCGGCGCCCTTGCCGGCGATTACGCGCGAATCGCCTCCGGCAGAGACGATTGCAAGGAACGTCGAATCCCCTGCCGCGTCGCCGCCAGGGACGATCCTGAGCGCGGGCTGTCCCTCCGCGCCCGTGATCTCGTGGCCGTTGAGGTCGAGCGTGACAAGGCCGAGATTGTCCGGAATCTCGATAGGCCCGCTCGTCAGGAACACGTCGTTCGTGAGAGTCACGCACCATAGGCCGGCGCTGTCCCGGGCGACGGACGCATCGACGCCGCCGAACGCCTCCACAAGCTTCGGGCCCGCGTCGAACACGATCTTCCATTCGAGGTCAGGCATGGACGGCTCGTTGTAGTTCGCCTCGTCGTAGGCAAGCGTCGCATGGGCCGTGTATGCGCCCGGAACGGTCGCCGCGCCGCCGGAATACGACTCGACCGACACGCCGGACGGCAGCCCGGTCACAGAGACGCTCTTCTCGGACTTGTCGTAGCTGAACGGTCCCGCATAGTCCCAGGCCGCCCCGTCCATGTCGTACGTCGCCTTCGATATCGCGACCGTCACTGTGCAGGTCGTGGCGAAGTATCCGGGCGCCGTTGCCTCGACCCAGACCGTCGCGACGCAAGCGTTCGTGAAGACCGGCGCCTCGGCCGAGAACACGCCGCCTGACGCAGTCGCGTATCTCAGCACCAGCCCTGGAATGTCTTTCGTCTCGATGCCGATGCCGTGCCCTCCTCCGTCGTACTCACCCGAGTATTCCGAAAGCCTGATGTCGCCTTCCGCGTCGGACGTCACGCGGAAGCTCGTCTTCGCGATGCTCTTCTCAAGAAGCCCGCAGTAGTTGCCGCGGCCGTTGAACGTCAGGAGCGTCTCGCCGTTCTGCGCCTCGCCCATCCCGAGTTCGTAGCCGGACTCGCCGATCTCGTGGCCGAGGTCGTCCACCAGCTCCACCACAGGCGTGCGCACGCCTCCGACGGACTCGAAGCGGACGGACGAGAGCACTGCGGACGCGAGATTGCGCGGCGTCACGGTGACAGTCGCAACGTTCGTGACAGGGTCGCAGCCTGGCGCGGAAACCTCGTACCACGTCTCTGCGCCGGAGACTACGTTCGTATAAAGCGGCTTTTCGGCTTCGAACGGGCCTTCCGCCGAAGAGGCGTACTGAACCGTCCATCCGGCCGCCGGACTCTTCACCTTGACGTCGATTCCGTGGCCTTCGCCGTCGTAGACGCCGGAATACGACGCCTTGTTCGACGCGCCGGAGTGTCCTCCGTCGTCGACTTCGATGATCGGCTGGACGTAGAGAGTGACGTGCAGGCTTTCGCCGAACACCGCGTCGATGCGAGCGCCGTCCGCAATGTCTACGGCGGCGTCGGCACCCTTGCCGGCGATTACGCGCGAATCGCCTCCGGTAGAGACGATCGCAAGAAACGTGGAGTCCCCTACAGTATCTCCGTCCGAAACGATCCTGAGCGCAGGCTGCCCATCCGCGCCCGTGATCTCGTGGCCGTTGAGGTCGAGCGTGACGAGGCCGAGATTGTCCGGAATCCCGATCGGCCCGCTCGTCAGGAACACGTCGTTCGTGAGCGTCACGCTCCAGAAGCCGGCACTGTCCTGGGCAACGGACGCATCGATGCCGTCAAATGCCTCCACGAGCCTGGACCCCGCGTCGAACACGATCTCCCAATCCAGGTCGGGGATGGTCGGCGCGTTGTAGTTCTCCGCGTCGTAGGCAAGCGTCGCATGGGCCGTGTATGTACCCGGAACGGTCGCCGCGCCGCCGGAATACGACGCGACCGAAACGCCGGACGGAAGCCCGGTCACCGAGACGCTCTTCTCGGACCTGTCGTAGCTGAACGGTCCCGTGTAGTCCCAGGCCGCCCCGTTCATGTCGTACGTCGCCTTCGATATCGCGACCGTCGCAGTGCCGGTCGTGGCAATGTATCCGGGCGCCGAAGCCTCGACCCAGACCGTCGCGGTGCAGACGTTCGTGAAGACCGGCGCGTCCACCGAGAACACGCCGCCGGACGCAGTCGCGTACCGCAGCACCAGCCCTGGAATCGCCTCCGTCTGGACTACGATGCCGTGCCCTCCGCCGTCGTACTCACCAGAGTAGCCCGAAAGCCTGATGTCGCCTTCGCGGAAAGGCTTGTCGTCGATTCTGAATCTAGCCGTCTCAACCTTGCCAGCGACTCCGTTCATGTAGGTTGTGTGAGTGAGCGTGTAGGTGCCGCCGCGCAAGACGCGCCAGACGTATTCGCCTTCGCCCGACAGGTTCGTCGCGCCCTCTATCGGCTCGCCGTTCTGCGCAATCGTCACCGTGGCGTTCGCATCGCCGTCCCACAACGACGAATACGGCAGCGTCTCGACTCCGCCGCTCGTACGCGTCTCGTCCTTCGTGTCAAGCGGGAACGGATCGGAATCCCCAGCCTGTCCGGCCGGCGTGGACGGCGAACCCGCGTCAGACGCCGTGCAAACGGGACGAACCTGAAGCCCGTAGCGCCGAGCGTATTGAAGTAAGCTGCGTTTATCTTTCGCATATGACAGGGAGAGATAGTGTGAAGAACTAGTATCATTATTCGGAATGGACGACCAGAACCATCCTTCCTCGCCAAACACCCTGAGAGTGGTCGTGTCGATGTAGCCAGTAAGCGGCAAGAAGATGCTGGCGGATGCATAATCGCCCCTCCCGCTAACGACATAGCCTTTTACGCCGTTCGTCTCCGCCTTTGTCCAGTCGCAACTGTGGATGAGATTGGTCATCTCCGTCCTGGTCGGCATGCGCCATTTCCCGCCCCAGTGCGCAAGCGCCGCGTCATGCTCCGGCGCAAGGACGTTTTCCTTAGTAATCCATCCATTGGCGCGCAGGGTGTTTACTGACTTGCCCCAGGTCGGTGCCGTAGTCTTGGTAAACACGAAATTCGTGTTGGAGCCGTCGCTCGCCGCCCAGGCATTGTTCTCCCGCTTGTAGCCGACGGTGTCGCCC
>JAEEZC010000354.1 GCA_016288465.1 Verrucomicrobiota bacterium
AACCTCTTAAAAACGGCTCTTTGCGTCTCTGCGTGAGATATATCGGAGTGCATAGTAAAGCATGGGGACTTGTCCCCGTCAAGACATTTCGGAGCGTTATGGCTGCATTTCCGCAAGATTCCGCCAGTTATGATGTGGTGGTAGCAGCGGCGCGGAGGTCAATCGCCGACGCGGCAATCCCTTGGCCTTTTAGCCGGTTGCGGTGCGCTTTCAGTTGATAGCGAGCGGAGGGTGGGGATCGCACGAGAGACGCTTCGCGGAACCGACATGATTTTGACGACCCATGGTAACAGGCGAGTGCTATGCACGAGCGTCAAAATCACGTCGGGTAGTATCCGCGAAGCAGCGGATCGGGCGATACCCGCCCGTAGCGAGCCTTTTGTGGTATAATATCCGGCGGAGGCTATGGATGCAGCTGGTGGACGTCAAAGGGACCGTCATTGTGCTTGCGGCGCTGCTTGTGGTGGCGCTGCTGTGCGCAATCGACCTGAAGTGCTCCGACGACGGACACGAGCCGAACGTCATGGCGCGCATCAAGGGCGAACTCGCAAGCGGCAGAAAGGCGAGCGCCGAACGCCGGCGCGAGAGCATCGCCATCCAGCTCCGCGACCTTAGGGCTCTTAACAAGCGCCTTGTGAGAGAGGGCGACATGAAGCAGTCCAGGCGCGTGACGGCGGCCATAATCGAGCTTGAGAAGCAGTACGAAAGCATTAAGTGAAAGGAGGGGACCTGTGAAAGACACGGCATTCAGAACGACGGCGTTTGCAATCGTGGCACTGGCGGCGGCGCTTTCCGCGTCGGCGGGCAGCCAGACCTTCCGCGACGCACAGGGCCGAAGCATGGGAACAGCCACTGTGTCGGGCAACCAGACGACCTTCCGCGACTCGCAAGGCCGCAGCAAGGGCACTGCGACAGTGTCCGGAAACCAGACGACATACCGCGACGAGCAGGGGCGCAGCAAGGGGACGGCGACGGTGTCCGGCAACCAGACGACCTATCGCGACTCGCAGGGCAGGCTAATGGGCACTGCGACCAAGGATTCGTCCGGCAAGGTCACTTACCGCGATTCGCAGGGTCGGCTTCAGTGGACCTCGACGACTGACTCTTCCGGCAGGACCACATACCGCGATTCGCAGGGCAGGCTGATGGGCAATCGCCAGTAGCCCAGCTACAGGCCTTCGAATACAAGAGGCCTCTTCGGTATCGACGACAGGCTGAAGCGCGGCAGAAGCTCGCCAAGGCGCAGTGCTTCGCCCCGCTCTGCCCATCCGCACGACGCGGCGAGAAAGCCGACGACCTCTTCCGGCCGGCGGCCCTCTGCCCTTAGCGTCGAGATGCGCGTGTCGCCATGGCGCTTCGCAAGCCGCCGTCCGTCAGGTCCAACGACGAGCGGCACATGGCAGAACGACACGTTCGGGAACTCGGCGCCCGACGGCAAGGCGGACTTCAGCCACGGCGCGAGCGCCCTGGCGAGTACGATCTGCGCAGGCGTCGCAGGCAGAAGGTCGTCGCCGCGCACGACTTCGGTGACGCCGGTGAGCAGGTCGTCGACGGTGCATGCGAGCGTGTAGCCGGCGCCGTCCTCGTCGCGAGCGAGCGGAAAGTCGCCGAGCGTGCCGGAGACGTCCTGCGAGAAGCCGCCCGCAAAGGCGTCCTCGAATGCGACGGACGTGCCGTCCGGCACGAGGAAGCGCCAGCACGGAATGCGCGAACTGCCGCCTCCTGCCTCAGCGATCGCGCGTTGCGCGTCCTGCCAGGTCGCGAATCTGCCGCGGCACGTACCCGGGTAGCGCAGCTGTTCGCCGTCATGCGGAGCCGACTGCGCGCATTCCACGTCCTTTCTGGAGCAGATGCACGGATACGCGAGGCCGGCGGAATGGAGGAACTCCATCGCCGATCTGTAGACGGCGCGCCTTTCGGACTGCACGAACTCCTCGTCCCAGTCGAAGCCGAGCCACTTCAGGTCCTCGACGGCCTGCGCCGCTGCGCCTGGCTTGTCGCGCGGATGGTCTAGGTCTTCCATCCTGAAGAGCACTCTGCCGCCGCTTGCGCGGGCCCGGAGCCACGCGATCATGAAGGTGCGGGCGTTGCCGAGGTGCAGAGCTCCCGTCGGCGAGGGCGCGATGCGGCCCACGTATCCGCGGGCGCCGCGGTCTGCCGGCCCGTTCACTGCGCGCTCTTCCAGAATGCGAGCCATTCTCCGGCGAACTTGTCCATGCCAGGTCCGCGCAGCGCCGCCTCAGTCGCGCGGCGCATGTCGCGCGTCTCGAAGAGCGCGGTGAAATAGTCCTTCTTCACGTCCTTGAACGGATCGTGCCTCACCTTGGGCGCGCCTTTCTCGAGGAACACCGCAATCGACCATGCGAGGCGGTACTTGAGGTTGCGTTCGTCGTCGGTGCCTGCGTAGAACTCGGTGTAGTCCATCATCACGAGCCCGGGCAGAAGAAGCGAGAAGCGCTCGAGGTCTTCGGGCGACGGACGCGCCATGTTCCGAAGCTCCCATTTGCCGGCGTAGCGGCACTCGGGGTCGTCGTCGTCCTCGAAGAACTGCGCGTAGCCCTCGTTCAGCCAGGGCGACGTCGGTATCATCGCCGTCGCATACGAGAGGTACTGGTGGAACGCCTCGTGCCTGATGGTCCTGAGAAGGGCGCCTGCCGCGTAGGCGTCGTCTGGCGTGGCGTAGCCGCCGAGGTGCGCGACAAGTTCGCGGCGCGCCGTGCTCCAGTACGCCCCGCTCCATGCCATGTCGGAAAGCCCGTCGGCCGCAAGCGCGTCCAGGTACTCCTCGCGGTCGGCGAAGATGCGCGCCACGCACAGCACGTTCGAGCCGTCGATGTGCGTCGGAAGGGTGTCCGCGTACTTGCGGCGCATCCTGGGCATGTCGTTGGTGATCGTCGTCACGAACGTAGAGGTCGGCGGCAGGTCGTCCAGCACCGTGAATTCGGTCGAGTCGGTGACGTGCCAGTTCGCGTAGGCGGCGACGGAGTGCCTTGCGTCGGCCCTGAGGAGCTCCCTTTCGGCGTCGGCCTTCGGCTTGCCGTCGCGCTTTCTGCGGTGGACCTCAGGCGGAGCCTCCCATGCGCCGGCGAAGGCGGGGGCCTCGTCGCCGAAGAGCTCGTCCTCGAAAGCGTCGAGGCATTCGCCGAAGTCATCGCCCTCGGCGAGCTGCCATGTCGCGAGGCGCCAGACCTGCGAATTCTCGGGCAGATAGGCGCAGACGATGGCGGATTTGTTGGTGCCCTGCCAGTAGTCGACGTCTTTGAAGCCGCGCGGCAGTCGGCGCGGGCGCGTCTCCTTCTCCGGCGTCTCCACGGGCGAAAGCGCCGCGACGGCAGTGCGGACCGCGTCCTTGTCGCGTCTGTCGATGCGTCTTGACGAGTCCATGTATTCGACGCGCGTGGTGTTCTGGCTCTGGGCGGGGTCGCGCGGCGGCAGGGTGTCGAGGTGGGCGAGCCTGAACTCGCGGCCGTCGTCGTCGATCCATCTGCCGTCGACCGTGCGCGACACCCAGAGGTCGAACTTGTCGTAGCGGTCGACGAGGCGGCGGCGCGAGCTGTCGCCGGAGAGATACGCCTCGGCCCTCGGCATG
Source organism: Verrucomicrobiota bacterium (assembly GCA_016288465.1). Taxonomy (GTDB): domain Bacteria; phylum Verrucomicrobiota; class Kiritimatiellia; order RFP12; family UBA1067; genus UBA1067. The sequence goes on from JAEEZC010000354.1 coordinate 3,590, forward strand.
TCCAGCGGGACAGGCGAGGTGAAGAGAAGCGAGACTGCCGCCGCAAGCAGCATCAGAGGGCTCCTGCGGCGAGCGACGAGAACGTCGAGATCGGCGTCGTGTCGCGGTAGTTGTCGAGCACCTGCCTCGCGTCCTTGATGAGGCCGTTGAGCTCGTCGTACATTTCGGAGCTGTCCGCGAGCTTGCCGAGAGTGCCTTCGCCGGACTTGATCTTCTCGGCGACGGCGTTGAGGTTCTCGACGAGCGCGCCCGCCTTGCTGGAGAGCTCCTTGGCGTCGAAGCCCTCGGCGGCCTTGCGGAACGCCGCGACGCCGGCCTTGAGGTCGTCGATCGTCTTCTGGTCCTTGAGGCTGTCGGTGATTTCGCCGACGTTGTCGAAGGCCTTCTTGACGCTTGCCATGGTCGCCTTGGCGTCCGCAAGCGCGGTCTTCGCCTCGGCGGCGGTGGCCTTGAGGTCGGTGTAGACGGTCTCGTCGGACGAGAGCAGCTTGCCGACCGTGCCTTCGCCGCGGCTTATGCGCGAGATCATCTCGTCCACCTTGTCGGAGATCTGCCGCGCGCGCTCGGACATCGCGGTGAAGTTCGTGACCATCGTGTGGATCTCCGGCCTGGAGGTCAGCTCGTTGAGGTTGCGGGCGATCCTCGCGACGTCCTGCATCCAGTCAGTCGGCGGCTCGCCGACGAAGAGCGTCGCCTTCAGGTCGAGCGGCTCGCCTTCGCCCTCCTCGAGCTTCAGGAAGAACCCGCCCAGCATCGAGAGGTTGCACACCGACGCCCTGTAGCCGGTGCGCAGCACGACGCGGTCGTCGATCATCGCGACAACCACGAGGTTCGACTCGGTGACGTCGACCCTGTCGATCGCGCCGACCTTGGTGCCGCGGTACATCACGTTGTCGCGCTCCTTGAGCCCGCCGACGTGCTTGAACGTGATCTTCACCGGCACGCGGTTGCGCCCGGACAGCACGTCCACGCCCGAGATCACTATCGTGAAGTACCCGAGCAGCAGCAGGACGGTTATCATGAACAGCCCCACGACCGCCTGGGAGAACGCCTCTTTGTTCCTTCTTTTCATCTTCTAGCCTCTAGCCTTTCGTTGCCGCGAGAAACTCCACGACGTCCGGCGCGTCCGACCTGACGAACTCCTCCGGCGTCGCGCACACGACCGACCTGCCGTTCTTTATGAGAAGAATGCGGGAGGCGATCTTGAGCGCGGACGCGAGGTCGTGCGTCACGACGACGGACGTTACGCCGCGGGTCTCGTTTATGCTGCGGATGAGCCGCGTTATGTGGACCGACGTCACCGGGTCCAGCCCCGACGTCGGCTCGTCGTAGAGCAGCACGTCGGTCTCGCGCACGATCGCGCGCGCAAGCCCCGCCCGCTTCTGCATGCCGCCCGATATCTCGGAAGGGTACTTGTTCGCCGAGTGCAGGAGGTCGACGGCCTTGAGCGCCTCGCGCACCTTCGCGTCGATCTCGTCGTCGCGGAGCTTCGTCGTCTCCCTAAGCGGAAGCGCCACGTTCTCCGCTACCGTCATCCACGCGAGAAGGGCGCCGGACTGGAACAGGTAGCCGATGCGCCTCGTCGTTGTGCGGACGTCGCCCGAGTCGGGCTCCAGCAGGCCCACGATGTGCTTGAGCGTCACCGACTTGCCCGTGCCGGAGGGGCCCAGCACCACGAATATCTCGCCTTTCTCGACCGTGAACGACAGCCCGTCAAGCACGGTCTTTCCGTCGAATCGCTTGGTGACGTTGTCGAACTCTATAATGGTCTCCGCCATGGCAGGCCGCTCAGCTGTAGAAGAACCTTGTTATCATGTAGCCCGAGATGAGTATCGCGAGGAACGAGACGATAACCGACCGCTGCGTCGACTTGCCGACGCCCGTCGCGCCCAGCGACGTGCCGAGCCCCTCGCACGAGGAGATGGTGCCGACCAGCAGCCCGAAGACCGCCGCCTTGACCATGCCGACGTACAGGTCCTTCTCGACAGCCATCCAGAGCGCCCCCGACATGTACTGGTTGAAGTCGACGTTGAACTGCGTCGCGCCGACGATGCCGCCGCCCAGCGTGCCCGCGATCGCGCAGTAGAACGCGAGTATGGGCGCCATCAGCACGAGCGCCAGGATGCGCGGCGCCGCGAGGAACCTGATCGGCGGAATGCCCATGATCGTCAGGGCGTCGATCTCCTCGTTGACCTTCATCGTGCCGAGCTCCGCCGCGATCGCCGAGCCGACGCACGCCGCAAGGCAGATGCCGCAGCAGAACGCCGCCATCTCGCGCAGAAGCGTCATCATCACCGCCGCGCCGAGATACACCTCCTGGTTGAAGCGCGCGAGCTCGAGCCCGACCTGCAGCGCGAGGATCATCCCCATGAAAAGCGACACCACCGTGACCACCGGCAGCGTCCTTATTCCCGTTGCGTAAAGCTGGCGGAAGAGGTCCCTTCGGGCGTCGCCGTTGAACACGACGTGCGGGAAGTACCCCACTGAGCGAACCAGGAGAATCCCGGCCTGCCCTACAGACGTCACGAACTTGGGCATACAGGCGATTATACTAAATTGACCGCGTCAGCGTCAAGTGCCGCGCGCAGTTCGCGCGGCGGCGGACGCATTGCGACTATCCAGCGCCATGCCGCGGCGATGGACGAGTTGGACGGCGCCCTCAGCACGATCTGCCAGCGGAACCACCCGTCCGCCTTCTCGACCGCGCTCGGCATCGCCTCGCTTACGAGCAGAGCCCGCCCGGGCCCGCCCTCGCGCTTCATCTTCTCGGCATAGCGCCTGAGAGACTCCGCGTACATGGTAGCCCAGCCGCCGACAAGCCGCAGGTCCTTCGACTTGAACGTCGCGACCGACAGCCTGCAGAACGGCGGAAAGCCCCCCTCCATCCGCTCCCTGAGTTCGCTTTCGGCGAACTTCTCGTAGTCCGCCCGCGCCGCGAAGCGCAGCACCGAGTTCTCCGGGTCGTGCGTCTGCACGAACACCTCGCCCGGCAGCTCCGCGCGCCCCGCGCGCCCCGAGACCTGCGCTATCAGCTGGAAGGTCCTCTCCGCCGCCCTGAAGTCCGGCATGTTCAGCGAACTGTCGGCGTTGAGCACCCCGACAAGCGTGACGTTCGGAAAGTCCAGGCCCTTCGCGATCATCTGCGTGCCCACGAGCACGTCGGCCTCTCCGCGCCGGAAGGACGACAGGATGTCGTCGTGCGAGTTCTTGCGGCTCGTCGAGTCCGCGTCCATCCGCAGTATCGTCGCCTCCGGAAAGCACGTCTTGAGCGCCGCCTCGGCCCTCTGCGTGCCGATGCCCCTGTACGCGAGGCGGGTCGATCCGCACGTCGGGCACTTCCGCGGCAGCTCGGTCCAGCCCCCGCAGACGTGGCACCTCAGGCACGAGTCGGCCCTGTGGTACGTGTACGGCATCCCGCGGTCGGGCGTCGAGCACTCCGGGCACTCGAACACGTGCCCGCATCTCTCGCACGTCATCTGCCGCGAATACCCTCGCCTGTTGAGAAAGAGTATCGTCTGCTCGTGGCGCGAGAGGCGCAGGGCGATCGCGTCCAGAAGCTCCTTCGAGAAGATGGCGCCGCCGCGCCCCTCCGAGCCCGCCTCCGCCGTCATGTCCACAAGGTGCACTGTGGGCGTCGTGCCGGCGCCAGCCCTGCTCGGCATCGCCGCGACCGCGTACTTGCCGCGCTTCGCGTTCAGCCAGCTCTCGAGCGACGGCGTCGCGCTGCCCAGCACCACCCGCGCGCCCTCTATCGCGCCCCTCAGCACCGCGACGTCGCGGGCGTTGTACCGCGGTGTCTCGTCCTGCTTGTAGCTCGTCTCGTGCTCTTCGTCCACGACTATCAGCCCGAGGCTCCTCACGGGCGCCCACACCGCCGAGCGCGGCCCCACCACGACGCGCGCCTCGCCGGACCTGATCCTGTGCCACTCGTCGTAGCGCTCGCCGTCCGAAAGGGCGGAGTGCAGCACGGCGACCTTGTTCCCGAAGCGGGACGCGAACCTCTGCACCGTCTGCGGCGTGAGGGCGATCTCGGGGACCATCACGATCGCGCCGCGCCCCGCCTGAAGCTCCGCCGCGATCGCCTGCAGATAAACCTCGGTCTTGCCCGAGCCCGTCACACCGAAGAGCAGAAGGGGCCTCTTGTCCGCGCCTTCGCCAGCCTCTCCGCCGCCGCCCGCTATTGCGCGGAGCGCCGCGGCCTGGCCCGCGTTGAGCGGCAGCGGCGACGTCGGCAGCACGCGCTTCGCCGCAAGTGGGTCGCGCCGCCTCGCCCTCGCGCATATCGTGACCAGCCCGAGGCTCTCCAGCCGCCTCAGCGACGACGGCGTCGTCTTGAGCTCCGCGCACAGCCCCGCGAGCCATCCGCCGCCAAGCCTCACCACCTGCTCGTGAAGCCACCTCAGCCTCTCCGTCGGCGCCTCGCCGCCGCCTACCACCGGCTCCACGAAAAGGCTCTCCTTCGCCCTCGCTCCCTTCCTCACGACAGCCGCGGGCACCGCCGCCCGCAGCACCGACTCGATCGGCGAGGACGTGTACTTCGCGACGCGGCCGGCTAGGTCGAGTAGGCTCGCGGAGAAGAAGGGCGTCTCGTCCACGATCGCCTCGACCCGCTTGAGCTTCGCCGGCGCCGCTTCGCCGGACTCCCCGCCGTCGCGCACGCCCATCGCGAAGCCGCGCACCGTGCGGTGGCCGAATGGAACGGAAAGAAGCTGGCCGACGGCCAGCTTCTCTCTCAGCGTTTCCGGAACCTCGTAGTCGAAGAGCCGGTCAAGCGCAAGGTCGATTGCGACCTTGACGATCATGCGCAATCAGTCCGGCTTGATGTACTTGAGGGTGATGCCGTTCGGGATCGTGAAGCTCTGCTTGTTGTAGATGAGGTAGAGCTTCGAGTACTTCGCCTTCACGACGTTCGCCGCGCCGCCCTTGTGGATCACGATGGCGGCCTTGTTGCCGAAGGGCGTCGGATACTTCTCGCCGAGCTTGACGGCCTCGGTCTTGGTGGACATGTCCTGCTGGCCGGAGGTCGGGAAGGCCTCGGTGTCCATGTTACGCGAGACGATGACGGGCACGACGTCTTCCATTTCGTCGGTGATGCCCGAGACGACCGTCCACGCCACGTTCTTCGAGTCGAGCGACGCGCCCGTGAACGCGGGAACGCCCGAGCCCGACAGCACCGCGATGTCGACGCCGCTCACGTAGGGCGCCCACTCCTCCTTGCCGTAGTTCTCGATGTCGAACAGCTCGCGGAAGTACTCGGTCGAGGAGCCGTACGCGGTGCCCGCGATGTCCTCCTTGTCGTTCGTGTTCAGGCCGTCGTCTTCGGTCTGGTGTGGCCAGACGGACGTAAGGCCCGCCGCCTCGCGCTCGGTGTTCGCCTGGGTAATGCCCACAAACAGGTTGCGCGCGCGCATCGACGCGGCCGACGTTTGGGCCGAAAGCATCGCGGCCGATATCGCGGGGAAGAGGGCACCCATGAGGATGCCGAGAATGCCGATGACGACGAGTAGCTCAACGAGCGTGAAGCCTTTGTTCTGTTTATTCATTTGAGTTGGACCTTAGAGTTGGTTTGCGAGTATATTACCACAAAATTCATTTTCGTTCAAGTGCCCTCCGCAGGTAGGGCATGTACGCCGCGGTGTACGTCCACAGGCTCCAGAGCGTCAGAGCGAAGAGCAGACCCTCAACGACAAAGCAGCTCGCGAGCCACGCCTGCCGCCACGCCGCCGGCATCTCGGGGAACATCCCGTTGAAGCAGAGGTACGCGTAGACCCAGCCCGCGCCGGGAAAGGAGAGCGCCGTGCGCACCTTGCCGAGCCACATCGCCGCTACGTCCGCGCCGAACATCGCGCCGACCGCGCGCATGAACGTCACCCACGTGTCGCGCAGCATGTAGAGCACGGTGAACGCGAGCATCGCCAGCGCATGCGCGCCGGAGCCTTCGCCGCCCTGATGCAGTATCTGCCACAGAAGCGTAGGGAACGCCACTATGTAGAACACCTTGTCCATCAGCGGATCGGCCATCTTGCCCAGCGCCGAGACGACTCCCCATTTGCGCGCGAGAGCGCCGTCCCACGCGTCCGTAAGCCCCGCGAGCAGCATCGCCACGCATGCCGAAAGCGCAAGCGCAAGGCTGCCGCCCGACTCGGGCGCGAGCTCCTGGCACACGGCCAGGACCGCCCACGCGAACACAAGCGGCAGACGCGCGAACGTAATCGCGTTGACGATGACGCCCTTCGGTCTCACGCGCGGGCGATGCCTTCGGACACCACTTCCTGCAGCACCCCGAGCGTCTCCTGCATCTGCACAAGGCTGGACTTCAGCTCCTGCACCTTGAGCTCGGCCTTCTGGTAGTTGCGGCGCGTGGCGAAGAGCTGCTTGAGTATCTCGCCCGGGTCAAGGTCGAGATCGTTGAGCTCCATGCCGTCCGGAATCGGGACAAGCGCCGGCTCGCCGCACTCGGTGCAGTTGATCTGCAGCCCGGCGCCGCGGTAGTCGATCACAAGGTTCTTTCCGCAGTGAGGACAGTCGAAGACGATGTCGGTGTCGCGAATCTCGGCGTCTTCGTTGTTCTCGCGTACGGGTACGTCAATTTCTTCGTATTGAGTATCGGCCATTGCAGATTTCCTCCGTAGGGTTTCACGAATTATAGCAAAAAAATGGAGCCGTGGCAATTCAGCCCGGCTCTTCTTCATGCCCTGGCCCCGCCCGGCGGAAAGCTCCCGCGGGGCGAAGCCTCGGCGCTTAGGCGTTCTTGGCGATCTCGACGACGGCCTTGAAGCCCTCGGGATCGCGGATCGCGATCTCGGAAAGCATCTTGCGGTTGAGCGCAACGCCGGCCTTCGTGAGGCCCGCGATGAGCTTCGAGTAGCTGATGCCCTCGGCGCGGGACGCCGCATTGACGCGGGCGATCCAGAGCTGGCGGAAGTCGCGCTTCTTCAGCTTGCGGTGCTCGGTGGAAAGGCGCAGCGCGCGGTCGACTGCCTCGGTCGCGGTGCGGAAAAGCTTGGAGCGGGCGCCGTAGAAACCCTTCGCCAGCTCAAGGCGGCGGCGGCGACGTTCGCGGGAAGCGGGTGCGTTAGTAACTCGCATGGTGTCTTCTCTCCTCTCTCTTTAGCGGCCCTGCAGCGCGCGTGCGTAGGTCTTGGTTACCTTCTGGGACTCGACGACGGTGCGGCCGCAGAGGTTGTTCTTGCGGTTGCGCTTCTTGCCGTTGTTGAGGTGGGCGTGGCCGCCCTGCGAGCGGAGCACTTTGCCGCTCTTCGAGAGCTTCATGCGCTTGACTGCGCACTTCTTGGTCTTCATCTTAGGCATTTCGTTTTCCTTTCCTTTCCTTGCCGTTCGGGCAGCCTTTACAAGCCCGATCCAGATGGAATAGGCGCATAGTATATCGAATTTGGCCTGTCTGAGTCAAGTGCCGCGCCCGCGCCCGTCAACCGCGCCGCACGCCAACGGTCCCGCGTCCAGTGCGCCCGTTGCGCTTACGCGCGACCACGAAAGCCGACGATACGGCGCATCGTCGGACACGAACCCGTCTTTCGCCGGACACGAACCAACACGAACCGTTCCAGCCGTCCGGCGCCATTCCGTCCCCAACGTCCCATATGTCCCAAATGTCCCCTTGTACTGGCACGCGTGACCATGAGCCGCCCTCTCGCGCACGCGCGAGTTCTTTCTTTTGGGTCTTTTCCTTGCTAGTGGTTAGTTGTTAGTGCTTAGTTGTTA
>JAEEZC010000355.1 GCA_016288465.1 Verrucomicrobiota bacterium
AGCAAGCAGGGCCCCCCGCGAGGCGCCGGAGCACGCGCCCCCGCGCGGCGCGGCACACCACCACCCCCACCCCCCCCCCCAGCGGGGGGGCGGGAACCCCCCCCCCCCCCCCCCCCCCCCCCGCCCGGGGGCGCGCCGCCCCCCCAACCCCGGCGCCCCCCCCGGCGGGCGCGGGGCGCCCCGCCGCCCCCCACCCCCGCGGCCACCCCCCCCGCCCCCGCCGGTCGCCCCTCGGCGCCCAGCCCCCCACCGTGCAGGGCCCGGCGGCGCCTCCGCCTCTGGGCCCCGGGCGGGGGGGGGGGGGGGGGGGGGGGGGGGGGGGGGGGGGGGCGGCCCGTACCGAACGTCACTTGCGTCCCCTAGGACTGCGGGGCGCCTGCCTGGAGACGATGATCCGGGCCAGTCTTCGCCGCGCGGCGCAGAGGTCCGCAGGGTTGCGCGTGAAGTCGGTCATGGAACGTATCAACGTCCTGCTCACCTCGTCCGCCGCATCCGCGCCGGCTTTCGCCGCCGCAAGCTGGAGCCATTCGTAATCCTCAACGCAATCGCGAATCTGCGCAAGACGAATTGACGGAAGAACATGGTCTTTGCCCGGATAGAGCAGAATCCCGTCGCCAGGCATGTGCAGAGAGCTGTACGTCTTCCACTCCGGAAGGAACGTGTCGCCCTCGTCCACGCATGGCCCTTCCCAGAAATTGACATGCCAATACAGAAGCCCGTCTGCGCGGTAGAGATGAGTCATCCAGCCGAGAAGCCGCCCTTCTATGAACGGATATTCAAGCGATGCGAAGTTCGCGTAGGGGCAGCGCGGTCCGCAGCAGACGTACCACCAGACCTTTTTGCAATGCGCCTGCGCAGCTCATTCACAACCTGACCGGTCAACGTGCCGGGCATGGCGCGATTCACGCTGAACGCAAGATTGTTCGCACTAGTCTTCACTGTATGAATTATACCATTTTCCGGCACATTGGTGCATGTTTTGAAGGTTCCCCGCTTTATTCTATACTGGTCAGTTGAATGACTCGCGCAGAGCCGCAGAGATGCAGAGAGCGCAGAGAAAACTCAATAATCGGACGAAGAGGAAAGATATGACAAGTAGACATGCGGGGACTTGTCCCCCACGGTCTTAGGGACGTTATGGACGGAATGAGCGCTAGTTGCCGAGGAGACGCGATCTCAAGTCGGACCAGCGATAGTAGGCGACTGAAACAGGTTCAAGGCCTCTTACCGGCGTCTCCTTCTCGTTGTAAAGCACTTTCACAAGCACGTCGCCATCCTTGTTGCGAAAGAACGCCATCTGAACGTTCGCGGCCATCGTCATGCCGCGCCAGAGCGCCGGATGCTCGCAGACCTCCGAATACGGCACGCGGTCGCCAACGCCCTCAAGCCCGATCAGCCCGACAAAAGGCCACAGCCCGGAGTCGTGTCCGAACCTCAGGTCCGCTGCGATCCCGCCGCGGGAAATCGCCTCGTCGGCCCTCGCCGCGAAGTCCTCGGCCAGCTTTCTCGCGGCAGTCATGGTCCTCGCGCCGAACTCCACCGAATTGCCCATGCCCATGTACCACTTCGCGTTCATGCACCGTCCGAGCGCGACAAGCTCGTCAAAGGTGAAGGCATCGTACGTCTCCAGCCCCGCAAGCTCGACTGAGAGCGGACGGCACGAAGCGGCCATGTAGAAGAGCGACTCCGCGAACTCGTACGGGTCGCCAAGCGCCTCGCGCGCGGCCGGAGAGTCGGCGACAAGGCGGCCGACAAGCGCCTTCGGGTCGAACATCTTCCTGAAATAGCCGCCTCTGACCTTCTCGACGTCCTCGCGCAAGCTCTCGGAATCGTCAGCCGGATGGAGAAGCACGTCACTGCACCTTTCGCCGACCGCAAAGCCGAACTCCAGCTTCGGCGCAAGGCCCTTCATCTCGCAGGCGAAGTTCGCCATGCTCGTGTGGCAGCGCGAATACGTGGTCGCTGAGCAGCGGACCCGTCCGCCGCCGGAAAAGACCTGGGGAAATCTCCCGAACATTCGCCGGGCCAGAGCGCGATGCTCGCGGGCGCCAAGCTCGGCCAGCTCGCCCCACATTCCGACGTGTGCGTCCCTGATTCTGCGAAGCCTGCCGAGAAGCTCCTCGCCCTTCTCTGTCAGCGCGCCGACCGCTGCGACACGCTCAAGAGCGTCGGCGGCGCCGCACTGCCGCGTTTTCTGCTGATACCGGCAGCCGTGCCGCCCGTAGTGGCTGACGTAGAACGGACTGTATCCGTCTGGCGGAGGCGTTTCGCGGCTCTCGGCGAACCGATAGCGCATGAACAGCCCCGTCGCGCACTCGGCGTCTGCGGCGACTGCGGCCTCGAACTGACGTGTCCCGTCCGCAGCATGCACCACGGACGCGGCCAGGACAAGCAATAATGCAGTACCAAACCTCTTCATCATCCCTTCCACCCCTTTCCCCCATTATACCATAATTTGCCGGCTCTTCGGGAAACGAGTGAAGGCGCGGCCATGCCGCAGACGCCGCGGACGCCGCGTCCGACTATGCGACTTCAGATTGCGCCGGACGACTCAGTTTACGCCAGGGGACTCATAAGCCGCCGTCTGCCAGGGCTTCGGCGGACGCGTGAAGTGCGTCGCGCCCTGGATGAACGTAATGCTCTTCGGGCATCGCAGGTTGTTGTAGAACGACATGACGCCGGAAGGCGGACATATGTAGTCGCCGAGCCCGGCCCATGTGACGGTCGTGCGGCATGTCGCAGGGATCCGCCGCGCCATGTTTGCCGCGTCGTAGTATCCGAGCGCTGGGACCCACTCGACGTGCCAGTCGCCATGCGCGCGCCCCGACTTGGGGCCTGCGATGTTGCAGCACCACGGGATGTACGGACGGCACTCGGTCACGTCATGGTCCAGAGCCGCGGCCCAGACGCTCTGAAGTCCGCCCTGGCTGCCACCTTCCACGACGAGCCTCTTTCCGTCCCACTCGACGCGCTTCTTGAGGTATTCGAGGGCGCGCATAATGCGGTACGTCATGCCAGAGAAGTAGGCCTTTTCGGGATCGGAGTTCTGCTCCGGGTCGAAGGCGTAGTCGTATCCGTTCGAGCCGCAGGACTTGCGAAGCGCCGTGTAGTACGACTCGTCGCGGTTGAACTCGTATCCGTGCGCGGAAAGATCGAAGACCATCATGTCCGCGCGGAGGGTCTCGGGCTTCGGCGTCGTGCGAGCCTCGCTGCCCCAGCTTGCGTTGTAGCCGTGAAAGTGCATCAGCGCCGGGTATCTGCCGGCCTTGGACGGAACGGAGAGGAATCCGGTCGCGGGGCGAGGCCCTTTGCATGGAATCGAAACCTCGTAGAGCCTTACGTCGTCGCGTCCGCTCGCGACCTCGCGGCATGTCGCGCCATCCATAGGAACCTCCTTCAGCGCCGCCTTGCGTCGCGCCCAGAAGTCGTCGAAATCGGCTGGCTCGGGCTTGTCCTGGCGCACCATCTCCACATCAGCTCCCGCGCCGCCGTCGAAGCGCGCAAGCGCCTTGCCGTTCGCGTCGAGAAGCTCCGCCACAAGCCGCACGAATCCGGGACGGTCAAGAGAGGTCTTCACGACGACAGGCCCCGACGCCTCGGCCTCGCCCCCTTCTGTGCGTCCGTCGTCGCCCGTGCGAGACCAGCGGATCGTCGACCCGCCGCCTTTCGCGCTGAGTGTGAACGTCATGGTCTCGCCAGGACGATAGCTGGTCGGCGTCCTGTCCGTCTTTCCCAGAAGCGCACTCTTCTGCGGAGAGGCGTCGGCGACCGGGAACATAGAGATGCGGAGCTTGGCGCATCCATACGGCACAAGATCGAGCGGAGAGCCGTCCGCCGCCTTTACCTTTAGCGTCAAAGGCGAACTCCGCGGCCAGTCCCACTTCGCCGGCATTGGCGAGCGGACGACCTTGGCGCCGTCAAGAACGCGGGACGGCACAAGCCTCCAGTCAGTCCTTGCGCCGGACGCCGGAGTGTTCTCGTCCTTCTCCGGAAGCGCGTACGCGAACAGGAGCGGACCGTACGAAATCGAGCAGTAGGCCTTGCCGCCGTCGTTGAAGTCGCGCATCGTCTCGGTCTTCGGAGACATCGGCAGCCTCAGCGTGACGCGGTCGCCGGTGCGCCATTCGCGGTCGATGACGGCAAACCCGTCGGCGCCGACTGCAGGAGTGACGGGCGCGCCGTTCACCGCGAACGCGGCGGTCACGCACCATTCAGGCACGCGAAGCCTGAGAGGGAACGACATCGGCTTCTCTGGCGAGACGGACATCTCAAGCGTCTCGCCGAACGGATAGTCCGTCTTCGTCTCTATCCTCACGCTCGTTCCGCCAAGCTTCGTCTCAAGCGTGTTCGGCGCGTAGAGCGTCGCGGCAAGTCCGCCTGAAGCGGGCTTCATCCACATCCACTGGACGTAGCCAGGCAGAATGCGCGCGAGCGCTGCGGTGCAGCAGAGCGGCCAGTGCTTGGTCTTGTAGACTCCGCTCGTCCTGCCCGGGCCGACGTCGAAGGCGCCGTCCGAGTCCGTGCGGTTCGGCGTCTGGAAATACACGTGGTGCATGAAGTCGCGCGAAACGCAGGCGGGGCCCGCGTTGAAGAAGCTGCGCTCGACATGGTCTGCGAAGCGGCCTTCCCCTGTAATGGCCGCGCGAGTCGCGTAGGCGAGGATGTCGCCTGCGACAACGCACGTCTCGGTTCCGCGGCCCGGGCCTGGATGCCCGTAGGACTCGTCGGCGACGGCCACGCCATGCGGCTGGCGGCAGTGAAGGTCGACCCAGTCCATCCAGGCCGTCGCGTTGGCGAAATGCCGCGCGTCGCCGGTCCAGCAGGTGCCCTTCATCAGCGAAAGCACGGACTCGTAGAACAGAACGCCGTGCTGGCGCCGCCAGTCCCACTCCTTTGTATGCTGGCGCGGCGTCAGGTTCAAGTCGTCCGTCCTGAGCGGCGTGTCGTAGCGCATCGAGGGCCACCTGTCCGGATACGGCTCTGTGGCGTAGAAGTTGTCCAGCGCCGAGGCGAGCTTCGCGTCGCCGCTGTAGCGCCAGGTGTCGCAGGCCGCCGCCGGAAGCGTTATGGGATTGCCGAAGAAGTAGAAGCGCGGGTCGTCCAGGCACCAGGTAAGCGCGCGAATCGCCCGTTCGTCGCCAGTCGCCTCCCAGTATGCGAGAAGCGCGCGCGTTGTGCGTCCGCTCGATCCGACGATGAAGCCGTGGTTTGCCCGCTCGATCTCGTCCATCTGCGCCGGATCGTTGCGGTCCATCCAGTAGACGAACCCTATCGCGTTCGGATTCATGCGCTCGAGAATCGGCCCGAGTCTCTTCTTCGCGTATTCCTTCAGCTCCGCGTCGTCAAGCTCCCAGGCAAGGCGGACGAGCCCTTCGAACCAGTATGCGCCCCCTTCCGTGCACCACGCGCCCTTCTCAGGGTCGCTCCAGTCGAGATACTTGCCGCGCGGATGGAAGTCGCCGCTCCATGCGCGGGGAAAGGCCTTGTCGACCTCGTCCATCCGCGAGATGTAGCCGTCGCGCGCGGCAGCGCACCAGTCCCTCAGCCATCCACGTGGCCTGACCTCGCCAGGACGGAGCATCTCCATCCTCGCCGGACGCCTGAATGAATGCGAGCGTTCGGGCGCGGCGCTTTCTCCGTTGGCCGCGCAGACTGCCGCGAACATGCAGGACGCCAAAAGCGCTGCGATTCTCTTCACTGTTCGTTACCTCCTCGAGTCATTGTCATCGCGCCCAGGGCTTTCTGTATATGCAATGGCGCGTGATGTCGCGTATCCTGCCGTCCTTCAGCTCCGCGAACTGCCACAGCGCCTGGGACGGCGGAGCCTCTTCGTCGTTCCTGGGACGGTTCATCCAGTTCACTGTCGTCGCGTATATGAACCGCACGGCGTCTCCGTCTCCGCCGGGAACGACGTCCAGCCCCTGCCGCCAGCCGAATTCGTGCATGGCGACGACATTGAAGCTGCGGTCGAACACAATGAAGCTCGGCTCATGGGCCGCCTCGTCCGGAGTGTATACGCTGACGTAAAGCAGCTTCCCGTCCGTCGCCATGTTCTGGACGCCCGCGCAGCAGTCGTGGCCGTGGTCGACGCGAAACGGCTCGCACAGCGGCTCCAGCGTCTCGGCGTCGAACTTGCCGTACCAGTTGCCGCGATAAGGGGCTTCCTTTGTGCCGCCAGGGCCAAGCCCGACGTAGAGGACGCCGTCGACGCACGTTATCCCGTCCGCCGGACGACTGAAAGAGCGCTCTCGAATGAAGTTGAGCTCCTCGTCGTACACACGTATGCGGCCTTTGTCAGCGGACTGGTCGCCGCGTTCGGCGCAGCATGCGGTGTAGAGCCGCCCTTTCCAAAGGCAGACGTCGCCGGTGTGCTTCGGCGCGTCGGCGCGATTCAGCGGACGTCCCATCCAGTCCGTCTTGTACAGTCCGTCGTACATGGTGAAGTAGAGCGCGTTCGACGCGGCGCACATGCCCTGCACATGGAACGAGCTGGACTTCAGGAATCCTGACGCGGTGAGACGCGCGTCCCACGAAGGGACGCGCCACGTCTCGCCGTCGGCGCAAACAGCCGCCGACGCGGCAAGCAATGCCGCAAAGAAACCTCCGCGCATCGCCTACCTGATGACAAGCATTGTGCCGCGCGGCTTGTAGGCGGGGAAGTCGCCGACGACTGTGAGGCCGTTCAGCGCGCCGCCGTTCCCGTCCGCCGCCGCGAACGTGCCTGTTATAACGCCGTTCGCATCGGACTTCACCTCGAAGCGCGTCAGCATCTTCGTCGCGCCTAGAGACCAGGACTCCTCGACGCCCTTCGCGACGCCGCCGACAGTGAACGTCGCGTTGCCGGACGCGCCGCCCTTCGCGGAGTAGAGATAGAGCGTATACGGCTCGTTGGCCTTGAGAGACGAAATCGTGAAGGTGTAGAGGTCGGACGTTCCAGACGACTGGACATAGTTGTCGAGAACGGACGACGAGCCGGAGCCGACGACGCTGGCGCTGCCCGATCCGCGCGTCAGCGTGACGCCGACGTTGCTCTTGGTCACTCCGTCGGCTTCGCGGCAGTCCTCGACCGACGCGCTCGACGCGCCCGCCGGCCTGAGGGCGTTCCACCTGTTCCAGTCGCGCCATCCTTCGCGGCCGCGCTCGGAGTACCTCAGCGACTTGCCTTCTCCCGCGCCTGCGATGTCGACGTTGACGACATGCGCCGTCGCCGATGCCGAGAAGTCGTAGCAGGCCGTAAAGCCGGTTGCGTCTGACGCGTTGCCTGCACGAGGATCGACGACGAACTCGAGCGTCTCACCGGCCTTCAGCCAGAGGCGGTCTGCGCCGATCGCCGCCTCGTAGAGCGTGGTAGCGCTGTCACGCGAGACAACGGACGACGACACGACATGTCCGTCGGCGACGATGCTCGCCAGGACGCCGTCGCCGGTGGACGTGTTG
>JAEEZC010000045.1 GCA_016288465.1 Verrucomicrobiota bacterium
GCTGACACCGCATTACGTACCGTAACAATCGAAAGACCCATTTTCAATCCTTTCCTGCCGACCTCGCTATCTCAATATAAGAAGCGTTCCGACATCCTTGAACACCTTTATCCATATTCCCGTGGCGTCGCGGCGCAGGGAGACCCTGTAGCCGCTGACGATGACCTCGTCCGCCAGAGCGCCGTTCAGCTTGACCGTCCAGCCGTTCAGCCTTTCGCCGCCCGACGTGAAACGCAGCACCGCGTATTTGCCTTCGACGAACGTCTGCCCGGACGCCGTGCCGAACGTCACGTTCAGCGTTCCGGACGCCGGCGCGCTCCCAAGCGTTCCGGAGCCGTTGCAGCCGACGGTGTTGTAGAGCGAGTTCGTTCCGTGCGTGAAGTCCATCGGCACCGTGTACGTCTTGGCGGCGGTGTCGGTCAGTTCGACGGATCCCTTGAAGCCGGAAAGCCTCGCAGGAAGCATCGCGACGTCCGTGGCCGTGACCTCCGCCCGCTCGTCGCACGCGCCCGTGATGTCGAGCGTCGTCGCGTTCACGGCGCCCGAGTTGTACGTCGCGTAGTCGAAGTTCACGGAGCTCGAGACATCGCGGACTTTTACGTTCACGTTCGTCGAAAGGTATATGTTGCCCTGGAAGTCGGCGTCTCCTATTTCCAGATTGCCGAAGCCCACCGCCGACGCGGAACCGAACCAGCTCCATGTGCAGCCGAGATCCCGCGGACGGCCCACGACGTGCAGCGCGCTCTTGAGCGTGTCTACGCTGATCGTGTTTCCGCCCCAGACCGCGAGAGCGCCGCCGCCGCGCAGCGCCGTGTTGCGCGCCTCGCCGAAAAGCGTTCCGATGCGCACCTTGCCGTTCGCCGTCGCGCCGCTTCCGTCCCTGCCGAAGAAGATTCCGTTGGCGTTCAATGAGGCGTTGCCGGTGTAGCTTCCGCCGTTGTTCAGCGTCACGTCGCCCAGCGAAGCGTTCACGTCTAGGGAATCCACCCAGAGAAGCGACGCGTTGTTGAAACCGGTCGCCGTGCCCTTGAACGTGAACGGACCGGAGAACCGCGCCGCCTTGTTGAAGTTGCCGAACTGGATCGTTCCCGAGCCGGAGACGGCGCCCGTATACTGCTGGCTGTTGAGCAGTCCGCCGCCGTCGCCATAGATGCGGAGCGTGCCGTTCATCGCAAGAGCGCCTGTTTCAGGACTGTCGCCGACCGTCAGCAGATAGTAGTTGCCGTTGCTCGAGTCGTAGGACATGCTCGTGACGGGCTGATAGCGGAACTCGACGCCTGACGGAACGGCAAGCGCGGAACCGTCCGAAAACGCCTTGTCTTCGCAAAGGAGGATGTGTTCCGCGCCGGAGAGGTCGATTTCGCTGAACACTCCGGCCGGAATCGTCTTCAGTATGACATAGCCGACGAGCTTCAGCTTCGAGCCCTGCGGGAACCAGTATTTCTCCCAATCCGTGCGCTCTCCCCTTATGTACCACTTCTTGGCGCCGGAGTGGTAGTCCGTCGTGCCACCGTCTGCCGACGTGCGGCCGAAGACATAATATCCGTTTGCGTTGGGCGCGTAGTAATTGCCCGATGGCACCGAACCGTCGGTCGAGCCGGCGACGGCCATTACGCCGGAACCGCTGAGCCAGGACACCTGGATGCCGCCAGAGCCATTGCCGGAATAAACGCCTTGTCCGACGGGCTGTCCGTTCACGTAAAGCGCCTTCACTGCGACGCGCGCGCCGGACGCGATGTCGAGCGTCGCGCCGTCTTCGAGCGAAAGGCCCATCAGGCCAACGTTGTCGCTCGCCGAGACAGTCACCTGCGCGCCGACAATCTGCACATAGTCGTTCGTCTGATTGCTCGGAGCGGTCGGCGGAGTCGAGGCGGTCGATTCCGGCGCTTCCCACGAAATCGACGACCAAGCGGAAGTTCCGCTCGACGCATGCCTGAACGACCAGAAGCGCAGCTTGTCGACAAGTGCGTTCGTCTTCATCTCCGCGGCCGAAAGCGAACGGTTGTAGAAACGGATGGCGTAGTAGTGGCCGTGCATCGTATTGGCGCTATTGCCGTTGAGACTCCAAACCCCGTCGTCATACCAAGTGCCACCATCATCTGTCGGAAGCCAGCCGGCGACTTTAGAGTGGACAGAGTCCTTAATCTCACCGTCGAAGGCGATGCCATATTCATTCGCGTCCGAGTATCCGGTCAGCGTACCCATGTCGTCGAAGCCGCCGGAGTGAGGACGCGTCCCTGTACCTATGTACCAGTAGATGTGTCCATTCTGGAAATAGAAACTCACGCGGTCACGGTCTCCGACATACCTTGGGAAGGTATTGCCACTGGTGTGTTCGACGGCTCGCATCGCCGTTTCCAGCGTCAGCGAGTCGCGTACGTAGTGCGGCATGCCGGTAATCTCGTGACGGTTCGCGTAGGTGCTGTCGAAGTAGCGCCCCGTCCAGCTTGCGCCGCTCTTGAGCGTAATGCTCGCCGAGCCTTTCAGGTCGCGCCAGACCGTGGCGCTGGGATTGTGCGTCCCCGTGTCTTCGTTGTCGATCGAGTCGAACTGCGTGACAAGGCCTGACTGCACGTAGCTCTGAGGACCAAGGCCGGCGGCTTCGGCTGCATTGGAGGCGACTCCCGCCGCCGCCAGCGACACGCATCCCAACTTGAAGACCTTCGCGATTCGGTTCATGACACCCCTCCTGTTCATGCGGTTTACGTTTCCGGACTTCTGCGCCGATTGCGAAGCACCGCAAACCGGCCCACAGAATACTCTGGAATTATAGCAAACCGCCATAAGAGAATGTTACTTAAGGGCGCATTAAAAACTACGCGATTGCGAAAACGGGTGAAATACTGTATAATCGTCGACATGGGGACAAACAGCAATACGACGAGCCGTTGCGGCAGGCGCGTGCTTTTCCTGGCCGACTTCGCCTACGCCTCTGGCAAAGCCGTCGCGTCCGGCATCATCCGGCACATGGCGCTCACTCCCGGGATCGACCTGCTCTTTCACGGACGCACCTCCGAGATGCCCACGACGTCCGAGTGGCTTTTCCCCGTCTCGAACATAGACGGCATAATAACGTGCTTCGGGCTGGACATGCCCTTCATGCGCAGGCTGCTCGCCGAAACCCCGAACTGCCCTGTCGTGTTCGCCAGCGTCGCGAAATGCGTTACTGACCTTCCAGGGCGCCGAACGGCGGCGATACTCTGCAACCACGGCGCGATCGCCGAGGCCGCGGCGGATCTGCTTGTGCGGCACGGGCTCTCCGACTTCGGCTACGTCGGCTCGCGCCACGATCTGGCGGCGAAGTCCTGGGACTCCGAGCGCCGCGAGGCGTTCCGACTCGCACTGTCCCGGCGCGGATTCAAGACGTCCATCTTCTGTACGGCGGTCGCGAAGGACACCGACTCCGATTTCGCGGCGCTCTGCGACTGGCTGCAGGCGATACCAAAGC
>JAEEZC010000356.1 GCA_016288465.1 Verrucomicrobiota bacterium
GCTTCCACCGACCCGCCGGTCTGCGTGAAGCTCTTCGCCTCGACGCTGTCGGCCTTTATGGCGCCCGCAGTCTGCTCAAGGTCCGCAAGCGCAGAGCCGTCCGCCGTCTGCACCTTCACCGCGCCCGCGGCCACGTCCGCCGCGACCGACGTCTTCGTGCCGTTGAACGTCGCGTTCGCCGCGCTTACTCCCGCCTCGACGGATATCTCTCCTGCGCCGTCCACTACAAAGTCGCCCGTGACGGCAACCCCGACCTTCAGCGCAACGTCCCGCCCGTTGCCCTTCACCGTCAGACTGCCGGCGCTCCCCGCGCCAAGCGTCCCGTACTCGAACCCAATGGACTCCCCTGCCGCGATGTCGACCGTGTCGCCGGACGCGTTGACCGTCCCTCCGATGACGCTTTCGGCGCTGGAGAGTTTGACGTCTCCAGCCGCCGTCGAGAAGGACGAGCCGCCTGCGGACTTCACCTTGCCGGAAATGTCGATGCCGGTTCCTGCGGACACGCTCAGCGTCGACTCGTCACCGACCGAGACGGCCCCCTTGATCGCGACGCCCAGCGCGCTCTCGACAACCACGTCTCCAGTCGCCGCCACGTCGCCGTCTATCTCTACCTCGCCTGCCGCCGTCGCGCTCACGCTCTTGCCCTGCAGCATCTTGCCCGACGCGACCGACATCTTCTTGTAGCTGATCGCGGCGCCCGACGCGCCTTCCGCCGCAACCGTCGAAAGCCTTACGTCGCCCTGCGCGGCCACGTCGTTCTTGATCGCCACATGGCCCTCGCTCACTATGTCTAGGTCGCCGGGCCTTCCGCTTTCCGGATTCGAGTCGCCAAGCGCCAGCCCGTCCACGTCGACTCCGATGTCGTCAAGGCCTTCGGTGAACTCGCTTACGCTGAACGAGACCTTACCCCCTCCGACGACGTCCACGACGACCTTCTCCCCGGCCGCGACCGAGAGGGAGCCGACGGACGTCATGTCCGCCCCCGCAATGGAGACGGACTTCCCGACAAGCGCCACCTGCCCGGCGTCGAACTTCGCCGCGCCGACTTCCACATTGCCGGCCATGGACTCGAACACCGGCGTCGTCGCCGTGCCGAGCCTGAGCGCCGCGGCGTTTTCTCCGTCTATCTTGCCTGCGGCGGCCGCGAAGAGCCCTCCCACGTTCACTGTCGCGCCGTT
Organism: Verrucomicrobiota bacterium; assembly: GCA_016288465.1. Classification (GTDB taxonomy): domain Bacteria; phylum Verrucomicrobiota; class Kiritimatiellia; order RFP12; family UBA1067; genus UBA1067. The sequence continues at coordinate 1,179 of JAEEZC010000356.1, forward strand.
CCCGAAGGCGACGCCGCTCGGATTGATCACCCAGACGCTGCCGCCTGAACTGATCGTTCCGTCTATCTGAGACTTGCCGGCCGTGCCGTCGACTAGGTTGAAGAACGTCGTCGAGTCGCCGACGAAAGTCATGGACTGACCGGTGCCGATGTTGAACTTCGACCAGTCGAGGACTCCGACCGGCTTGTCGGGCGCGGCGTTGAAGGTCACGCTGTCGGCGTCGAATTCGCCCTGCACAACGTTCGAGAGCGACTCCAGAACGGCATTGCCGCCGAGGTGGTCAGTGCCGGCGACGAGCGCGGACGACGCGCCGACGACGATCAGGATTGATGCGATTTCCCTTTTCACTTTTCAAGCCCTCCCAAAGATCAGAACTGCATCTGGACCGCTAGATACACCTCCATGTCGTCGTCCTCCGCCCAGTCGGAGTCGTTGAGCGGAAAGGCGACGTCGCACTTCAGCTGCGTGTACTTGGTCATCGAGACACGCGCGCCAAGGCCGGCGGAATAGAGGAACTCGTCGTCGTCGTAGCCGGAAGGGAGGTCGTTGTAGGCGAGATAGCCCCAGTCCAGAAAGCCCACGAACTGGAGGCGGTCGACCGGAGACTTGTCGGTGCGGTCGCCGAAGAGCGACGCGACCGCGTCCACGAGAATCGGCGTGCGCAGCTCGAAGGTCCCGTACACGCCCCAGTCGCCGAGGTAGCCGCGGGAGTGGTAGCCTCTGAGCGAGTTGTAGCCGCCAAGCGAGAGCTTCTCGAGCGGAATCAGCGTGTCGGTGGTGTACTGCCCCTCCAGCTTCATGAAGAGCATCCACTGGTGAAGGTCAAGCTGGCTCTTCTGGTCGAACCATCCGAACAGCGGCTGCAGTCGCGCAAGCTGGGCGCGCAGGGCCCAGTAGTGCTCGTCCGCCCCCGCCCACAGCTCGTCCAGCTTGTCGCCTCCGTTTACGACGTTCACGAGACCCTGCACCGTGCCGAAGTTGCGCCCGCCGAACGCGTCTGGCCGCTTGGCCGTGTAGCTGAGCGCAAGCGAAATCGGCAGAATGGACGCCCCTCGCTCGTTCAGCCTGTACCCGAGCGCCGTGTACCTGTCTTCGGTGTAGCGCCAGAGCAGGCCCGCGGAGAGCGCAAGCAGCCTGCGGTCGTCGTCGATCAGGTTCTCGGAGTGCTGCAGGCCGACGAACCAGCCCGAGCCCTCGAGGTCGAGGCGCGGCACCACGTCGTCCACGTCGAGGTTCGAATAGCCTCCGTAGAGCGTCGTGTTCCCTCCGTTCCACCATGCGTGCGGCATCATGTACGACCCTGCGACGCTCCACATCTCGCCGCCGATGCTCACGGACGGCGAAACCGTCAGCACGTCGTCGTGCTTCGTCAGGTTGAGGTACTGCAGCGTAAGCGACGTCTGCCACTCCTCCACCTCCTCCATGCCGTAGTTGTTCAGCTCCCACACCGCATGGAACGGCATCGACTCGCGCACCGAAAGGTCCATGTCGGCGTAGCGGACCAGCCGGCGGCTCTCCCCTTCGCCCTCTATCGACTTGCGCACCCCAACCGCCGTGTCGATGGTGAGGTCGGGGTGTGCGTTTGCGTCGAAGAGCGCGCTTCTGAGCCGCGAGTATTCGAACGTCGAGCCTTCCTCGACGGACCTGAACCGCCTTTCAAGCTGCTCCTTCGAGAACCATGTCCCCTCTTCCCCGCCGTCCGCGAACGTGAGCCTCACCCTTCCGAAGCGGCCTTCGTCCACCAGCATCGTAAGCGTGCCCGTCGACTTGTCGTATGCGCCGGACTTCGCAGGCGACATGCGGAAGAGGTAGTAGCCCCTCCCGACCATGTCACGCCGCACTCTCATTATGGCGGCCTTCACGTCGCCCATCGTCTTCTCGCCCGCGCCCAGCTCGTACAGCAGCGCCTCGCCCACGCCCTCCGATTCGGCGAATTCCGCCGAGCCGAGAAACCTTACCGACGAGACATGCCCGAGAACGCGCGAATCCGCAGGATCCGCCTCGGCCTGCCGCTCGTCCGCCGCGCCCGGCAGCTTCGCCTCCTTCGGCGTGTCGCGCCCGACGGTCGCAGGCGCAAGCGCCCTCCGCTCGGCATCCCTCATTATCCCACCGGCGCCGGACATTTCCCCGAGTCCATCTTCCGCATCTGCCGATACCGAAGCGCAAATCGCCAAGGCCAAGGCCAAAGCGACCCTCTCTGACAAACAGACGGTTTTCATAGTTGTTAAGAATAGCATATTACGCCATTCCGCGCAACGGCAAATTTGGGCAATGTCGCAAAGCTGGGGATGGAGCGCCGCCTCCGGAAGTCGCCGTCGATTCTGCCCAAAGCCTCACTTTCCTCTTCAATCTCTTTGATTGCCTTGCAAACGGGGTAGCCAGAGCATCCCCAGAATGCTTTCCCTTTCCCAGGCCCAGACCTGGCAATTCGCTTGCGCATTGGCTTGCCACATGCGGGGCATGCCGGCGGAGGCGGTTCGTCAGCCTTTTGCGCCTGCAGGTTCTCGCGTTGCTCAAGGCGCAGACGCGTCAACCGCTCGCGCCCCCCCTCGGCGGCAAAGCCATCCATCGTCCTCTGTATCTGACCGTGCAGCAACGCCTTCGCCCGCTCAATCAAGACGATTGCCGAATTGGCCGCGACAACCGGATCTTCATTCTCAAGCCACGGAGCAAAGCGCTCTTTCATTTCAAACAGATAGACGCGTTTTTTGGCGAACAGGCCGCGACGTCGGTGTTTCAATTCACGCCCGTCTTGCGACGGGCGACGCGAGTGGTTTGATATGATTGCGTCCGGGGAGTTTCAATTCACGCCCGTCTTGCGACGGGCGACTTGTGCCGCCGTCAGTTCTCGCGATTTCATTTTTGTTTCAATTCACGCCCGTCTTGCGACGGGCGACCTTCGGTCCGGCGCGCCACCGCGCTCAACACCGCGTTTCGATCCGCGCCCCTCTGGCGACGGGCGGCGGGCAGCCGTCGCTCGTCGCTCGCGGAGCCGTCGTTGCA
>JAEEZC010000357.1 GCA_016288465.1 Verrucomicrobiota bacterium
CCGCACCACGCCGCTTTCGTGTCCGGGGACGCCCCGCATTCGTGTCCCGACGCATCTGCGACAAGCCGAAGGCTGAACCGACGCGGCGAGGCACGGCGAAGGTCGTTTGGCTTACTTTGCCTCTGGAAGCGATTGTGTTGGCCCTAGACCTTCAAGCCGTGCGTCGACTCGGCGTTTCACGCGGCGAAGCCGTGTCGCAGATGCGAGGGGGGTCGCGCGTAAGCGCTAGTGATAGGGAACAGGGAAGTGGGAACAGGGAATAGAGAAGAGGTGCAAACGGCTTAAAAGCGCGGAGCCTACTTTGTCAGCCAGTTTCACCAATCCAAAGGTGGGGATATTCCTGCCCCCGCGCCTGGAGTTTTCTCATTACTCGGCCAATCCAGGCAAAGAGGGTTGCCGCACGCTTTGCCGCAGCAATCGAACTGGCAGACTGCCCGTGCTGCTAAAGAATCAAAGCTAACAAAAAGAGGTCGTCTCGGCGTCCCTTCTGGCATTTATCACCGTCCCTCGAAGGTTTCGTCACTGTCCCTTCAGCGTTTTGTCCGTGTCCCTTCACCAAAAGTGGCGCCACTTTTCGCAAAAGTGGGCCCACTTCTGACAAAAGTGGCGCCACTTCTATACCATAATGGCGCCACTTTGGATGAAGGGACAGGCTACTTTGCCTGAAGGGACAGGAAGGAAAGACTGAAGGGCCAGGCAGCAGCGACTCGAGGGACGGTCATTCCCCTTCGCTCTGCCGCGTCAATCTCGATGTCATAACTGCCATAATACTGCGAAAGGACAGCCATAACGCCTCAAAAGGTCAAGCCGGCACACCTGCAAACATTGGGCGAAGTCTCTTTCTGTCTTCAAATAATGGATATCTCCAGCCCACACGCGCCAGAAATTGGCAAATTGGCAGAGGGGAAATCCCCGTTTCGCCGTGTAGGAAAGTCAAACCATTCGTGTAGGAAAACCAAAAGCTTCGTGTAGGAAAAGCGGTTGTCCCGTGTAGGAGAAACGCCCATCCCGTGTAGGCGAAATGGGGAACGGGGAACGGGGAATGGGGAACGGGAAGAGGTTGATAGAATGGAAAAGACAGTGAGGGCGCGGCTCCGCTGCCGCGCCCTCACACTGCTTTACCTTTCCGCCCTCTCGGGCTTTAGTACGTCAAAGTCGGATTACTCCACAACTGCCGTCCCGAAGGGCGTTGCGCTAAGCTCGACCTGCAGGAAGCCCTGCGTCGTGCCAGGCTTCTGGACGGGGACAGTGCCAGTGGACTGTGTCGCCACACCCTGAGCCGAGATCGGCAGAGACGTCGACGGCGTGATGCGGTAGAAGAGACCAGCCGGGACCGAGACCGAGGTGTCGTCGCCGGAGAACACGTTGACCGCATCGGCATTGACAGCCTCAACGACCTCGTCCTTGATGCCGACCAGCTCCACCTCATAGTAGCCCGGCTTGCCATCGACCGCAGTGGCCTCGAAGGTGAAGAGCGCCTTGTACGCGGCAGCGTCAACGCCGGTCGGCGCAACGATCGCCACGGCGTTGGTAGCGGCCGCTGCACTTTCAGCCTGGACCTCAACGCTGGTCGTGCCATTGGCCGGATCAATGCCAGCCGGAGCCGCAGCCGTGTAGGTCGTGACCGTGCCGGAAGTCGCGCTGGTCGGGGTATCCAATCCCTGCGCCGCAGTAATAGCGTACGTCGGAGTTGCAAGCGCCGTATCGAACGCAATCGAGCCAGGCTCCGTGAACTCGAAGGTCGCCGTCGCACTGCCGGACATCACCTTGTACGAACCGTTAAGGGCAAGGGCATCGTCCGCCACGAAAGTGGCAACGCCATTCTCGACCGTCGCAAACTTGAGGCCTGTGACCTTGTCAGCGCCGGTGTTGACCGACAGGAGGTCTGCCTGAGCTGAACCGCCCACAGCCACAATGCCGGATGCCGTCGTGTAGCCGAGTATCGACGCGGCCTTGGTGCCACTGACACCTGTGATCGTCCCGGTGTTCACGCAATTCGTAAACGAGAGCAGTCCATTGCCGCCCTGCGTATAACCAAGGATGCCCGCAGCACCATCGACGCCAGGAGTCTTGCCGGAGAGCGCGACTTGCTCGGCGGTACCGTTCGCAACGATGTTGCCCGTATTAGCGCAATCCACGAAGGTGACAGTTTGATCGGCTCCCTGAACAATCGGGCAGATGCCGCCAACCTTGGAGTAGCAGCCGTAAATCGCCGCATTGTTGGTGCAGCCGATCACAAGCACCGGACCACCACGACCCTCAAGACGGTTGGCGATACCACCGGCATTGTAGGTGCTGGGGTTGCCCAGGCCATTCGAGCCGCGCGTCACGATGTGCTGAAGCGTGCAGTTTACGCCGTTTCCGACAACCATGGCACCACCGAGCTTCGTCGCAGCGAACGGCGCTTCGTACGAGACAGTGTCTACAACCAGGTCCTTGATCGTCGCACCACGGATGAGGTTGAAGAGACCCGATCCCTTACGGTTGGTGAAGGTAATGTTCGAAATGGTGTAGTTGCCACCATCATATGTACCCTCAAAAGCCGTCATCGTCAGCGTCGTAGCGTTCTCAGCCCCAACCTCACCGATGCCCGCGAACGCGCCAGCGGTCGACATGTCGATGTTGGCGGTCTGCTTGAAGGTCACGCCCGCAGTCTCAAGCTCGGCGTCAACGCCCTTGCGAAGCATGTCGAGGTCGTTCGCATCATCAATCGTATACGCGCCATTGACGGCAACGCCAAGGTATTCCGGCCAAGCGAAGGTCGTACCTGTCGCATTAATGCCGGCGTCGGTACCAGCCGTGCCAGTCAGCGTCTTCTGCGCACCGTCAGCGTTCGCGACGACGAACGCGATGGCCTCGCCGCCGAGAAGGTTGGGAATCGAAACCGGAGAGCTGCCGCTGATGGCAACGACCTCGCCGCCGTCAACCGAATACGACACCGGCGTAAGGCCAGACGGCCACGTAAGCGTGAACTCGACTGCGGGCAGGTCGTCCGTCTCGCCCGCGAGCGTGTGAATTTCGCCCGTTCCGTTGTACAGCACCTGCGACACAGTGTCGGAGCTCCCCGAGTTGGAGGCAAGCCAGCTCTGGCCAGCCGCCGTCAGCTCCGCCGTACCGACCTTGTACTGGACTTTGCCGGGAAGGAGCGACATGGTAACCTCAACGGCGGAGGTGAGGTCGGGGGTTGCGCCCGTGAGCGCTGTCCAGACATTGGTGACGAGACCGTAGTACGAAGTGCTCTCGCCATTGTCGACGACTATGAGGCCCGCCTTGATTCCCGAAGGCGGCTCGGGCATCTCGTCCGAATCATAGGCCGTGAAGAGCATCGACGACTTTATGACAACCGTAGATGTTCCATCAAGGTTCTGCGAGGGGGAGGCCGTGTACGTGTATGTAAGGTTGTTGGTGACATTCTCCAGCTTTATCGCGCCGTCTGAGAATGTCGTATTCTCAGTGTTGGACCAGTCTTGCGTCGGCCACGACTGGAGGTTGGCTATGTTGGCGTTGAACCATGGTGTAGGCTCCGCCTGCGAACATAGGGCGAGAGCCAGCCCCGCCACTGCCGCTATCGTATGCGTTTTCATTGTCACAACCTTTCCTTTCCGTATGTATTCTTACCTGTATCAAGCCTTCGTATGCCTACATTATACCATGTCACCCATTCGGGTGACAAGGGGTAAAATGAAAAAATTTTACTTTTCCCGGTCGGGCATGGCGTCGCCTGGAGCGACTTTTATCCCCGAAGCGCCCGAAAAAATGATAAAATATTCGCCTTGGACGAGCGGGAAGCCAGCAGGTGAAGTTCATATATTCATACAACACGAAGCAGAACGAGCGGCGCGAAGGCCTGACGATTCGCGCGCCCAATCGCGATGCCGCGTTTTCGGAGCTGAACAGGCGGGGCATACGTCCCAACAAGCTTTACCCTGCGCCAGGAATAATCAACAAGCTCTCCGGCATAGGCTGGCGCGGGTTCGCGATCATCGTCCTCGCGGTCGCGCTGCTGTCCGCGCTGGCGTTCGCGCTATTCCTTCGCAAGGACATCGCACAGCTTGAAAGGGACGAAGACGTCCGCGAGATAGTGTCCGAAGCCATTACCTCGAAGGTCAGGCGGCAGATAATCGGCGATCAGGGCGTAATCGAGAAAGGCATAAGGACCGGGTGGAGCGAAGTGTTCGACCACGAGGGCGAGCGGTTCCTCGCGTCTTTCGCGATACCGGGAGTCTCCGCGACCGTGCGCACGACGAACGTCGCCGCGCTTGAGGAGGCGATCAGGCGGAAGGTCGAGCCTGCCGAGGGGGACGGCATGGAGGCGCGGCAGATCAAGGCGATGGTGGAGGGGATGAAGGACGAGCTGCGCCGCTTCATCGCGGCAGGCGGAACGATCGAGCAGTACGGTCGGCGGCTTGTCGCGAGGCAGGACAGCGAGATCGCCATCTTCACGCGAACGAGCAACGAGATCGAGCAGGCCGTCAGGCACAACCTCGGCAAGAACGAGATCGCCGAGCTCGTCGACCACCGCAACGAAGAGCTGCGGCGAATGGGCATACGGCTTGTCCAGATGCCCGAGATCGCCGACTAGCGCGCCGTCGGGCCGCGAGGCCGGTCCGCCGGCGCCGCGGACAAAAAGAACGAGGACGCGGCAGATTCGCCGCGTCCCCGCAGAGCGCCAATGCGCGAAGCCGTTACTTGACTTCGACTTCGGCGCCAGCCTTCTTGAGCTGCTCGGCGATCTTCTCGGCCTCGTCCTTGGCGATGGCTTCCTTGACCTTCTTCGGAGCGCCGTCGACCATGTCCTTGGCGTCCTTGAGGCCAAGACCCGTAATCGCGCGGATCTCCTTGATGACGGCGATCTTGTTCGCGCCTGCGGCCTTGAGGATGACGTCGAACTCGGTCTTCTCCTCGGCTGCGGCGGCGCCTGCTCCGGGAGCGGCGACGGCGACGGCGGCGGCGGCGGAGACGCCCCACGCCTCTTCGAGGGCCTTGACGAGCTCGTTGATCTCGAGGACGGTCTTGCCCGAGAGTTCCTTGATGATTTCTTCGTTGGTCATTGTCTTGTTTCCTTTGTTTTACTTGTCAACCTTCAGCGTGTTTCATCTGAAGGAAAGCATGTCTTCGAAACCCGCCGATCAGGCGGCGGGCGCCTCTGCGGCGGGAGCGCCGCCTTCCTTCTTCGCCTTCTCGGAGAGAACGCGCGCAAGCCTCGTCGCGGGCTCCTTGAGGAGCATGAGCAGCGTGGCGCGGAGCTCGTTCTTGCCGGGGACCTTCGAGAGGGCCTCGACCATCGCGGCGTCGACGATCTTGCCGTCGTAGTCGGCGCCCTTGACGGCCGCCTTGCCGTTCGAGTCCTTCACGAACTCCATGATCGCCTTGGCGACCGCCGTAGGCTCACCGTGGCCGGTGACGATGGCGGTGTTGCCGACGAACATGGCGTTGACCTCTTCGCTCCAGCCCTGGGCCTTGGCGGCCTTGGCGAGGAAGGTGTTCTTCGCGACGAGAAGACGGCTGTCGAGCGCGCGGAGCGCCTTGCGGAGCTTCGCGAACTGGGCGACGGTGACGCCGCCGTGGTTGACGATGAAGCAGTAGTCCGAGTCCTTGACACGGGCGACGACCTCGTCGAGGATAGCAACCTTTTCAATACGCATTTTAGGCTCCCCCTTATTCAGCGTCGGACGCGACGACAACGGGGACGCCAACGCCCATGGTGGATGCGACCGTCATCGACTTGATGAAGACGCCCTTGACGGTGGCGGGCTTCGCTGCCTGGACGGCGGCGAGGATCGCCTTGATGTTCCCGACGAGCTTGTCGGCGTCGAACGAGCGCTTGCCCGCGACGACGGCCAGGTTGCCCGTCTTGTCCATGCGGAAGTCCACCTTGCCGCCCTTGGCCTCCTTGACCGCGGTCGCCGGATCGTCCGTGACCGTGCCGGTCTTGGGGTTGGGCATGAGGCCGCGCGGGCCGAGGATGCGGGCGCACTTGCGCACTTCCTTCATCGCCTCGACAGTCGCGATCGCGACGTCGAAGTCGCACCATCCCTCCTTCGTGACCTTCTCGATCAGGTCCGCCATGCCGACGAAATCGGCTCCGGCGGCCTTGGCGGCCTCCGCCGCGTCGCCGCCGGCGAACACCGCGACCTTGACGGTCTTGCCCGAGCCGTTGGGGCGCTTGACGGTGCCGCGCACCGCAGTGTCGCCCTTCGTGAGCTCGGTTCCGAGACGGAAGTAGACGTCGACGGTCTCGTCGAACTTGGCGCCGGGGTTGTCCTTGACGAACTTGACCGCGTCGGCGAGCGCAACCGCCTTCTTCGGCGCCTTCTTCAGCGCGTTGAAATATCTCTTGCCGTGCCTGCTCATTCGACCACCTCGATTCCCATGTTGCGGGCCGTGCCTGCAATCATCTTCACCGCCTGCTCCGGATCGTCGGTGTTGAGGTCCGCCTTCTTCATCTCGACGATCTTGAGAAGCTGGGCCTTGGTGACCTTGCCGACCTTGTTCTTGTTGGGCACTCCGCTGCCCTTGGCGAGACCAGCCTCCTTCTTGAGGAGCACGCTCGCGGGCGGC
>JAEEZC010000358.1 GCA_016288465.1 Verrucomicrobiota bacterium
AGCATCGCGGCGCCCAGATGCGACCCGACGACATGCGTCACTGCATTCGCGACCTCCTCGCCGCTCGTGTACTCCTCAACCGACCGTTTCATCTGCCCCTGCCATTGCCGTTTGTCATGAAGCGTATTCTATCAAAACCCCAAGCCGCGTTCAATGCCCGACGCAAAGTTGGAGGTTCCCCAGTTTTCTAGAGGGCTGCCGAGTCCTCGCGACCCCGGGCACGGATTTTGCGTCTTTCGGCACTTGAACGTTGTCCTCCCTGGTCGATCTCCGCTATAATTACGAAGTGCTAAACCCGAACAGGGAGGGGCAACACCATGTATGATACCACGATCGCGGCGAAGCTGCTAGGCCAGCTCGACTCTTTTTTGGGGAGGATTTCTCCCCATTTCCACAAGCCCGTGGCCCGTTTCATAGGCGACATGATGTATGGCATCATGGCGGAGAAGGACGTGAAGCTCACTTCCGTCGTCCGCCTCAAGGTACAGCCTTGAGGACATACGCCTCTTCAAGTACGACAAGCTCAAGTCCATGGCGGCGGTGGTCCTCGCCACGGCCTACTTCAGCATGGTGTGGATCGGCAACTCCGAAAAGCACGCCGTGATCGCGAGGAGCATCGCGAGGATGTCGTTCCGCATGCACGGCGTGCCGGACTTCCAATTCTACTCCATAGCCGACGGCGCGAGCGACGTGCTGAAGGGACTCGGCGGAAGATGGCGGGGGTTCGACCCGTCCAAGGCCGAAAAGGAACGCGAGGCGTCGCTCTTCGCGTTCTTCGGCGTGAACACCGGATGACGCGCCCCTCGCAGCGGCAAATTGCAGCGCCTCGACAGGGAACGCCTCTACGCTCCTGTCGTCGGATTTTCACTTAACGCAAAACGGAAACCGTCACTTCACCCTTTTTCGGTGAAGCGCTGCGAGAAGGCGACGTTTGTCATATACAGAAGGGCCCGACCCCCTTTACCCAATTTTTCAATGGATACCTCCACTTTGATACGCAACTGCGCCACCATCCCTACAGCGCGGGGTCGTGTTGCAGCACGAACCTGACCTTCGCGGATGCCTTGCCGTCATCTCCTGCACGCACCACGAAGGAAGCAATGGAGAAGCCGGGATTCGGCGAGTTGAGGGGCTTCGGGCCCTCCGCCTCGGAGACGAACCACGAAGTCGCCTGCGTGCCCTCGCGGGCCACGCTGAGCACATGGTCTCCGTCCACTAGCGACAGCAAACCGCCCTTTGCCTCCGCCTTCGCTTTCAGGACAAACTGCCAGTGGACATCGGCGCCGGGCTTGAGCCCCGAGAACGAGTCGGACACCTCGAACGTCCTGCCGTCCTTGGAAAGCGTCGCGACGCGCATCGCCTTCTTCGCGGCGGGATACAGCGACGTGAGGTCGATTATGGCCGAGGGCGACGGCTCGTCGACGACGTTCACGAAGTTCGCGAAGCCCTGGACGGACTGCTGCGCGTCGCCTATGCGCGGCACGTTGTGTCCGAACGTGTTAAGCCTGAGGAGCGACCAGCGCGAGGACTCCTGCGACATGTTCCAGAGCGAGACGGTCTTCATCTGCTCGATGCGGTTGTACTCCTCGTACGGGAGTTCCCATGCCCAGCGCACGCCGGCCATGTCGAGGACGAAGTTGCCACCGTCCATGTGTCCGTGGTTCGAGCTCGGGCTGCCACCCTTGAGTCCGGCGAACGAATCGCCCTTGCCCCATCCTGAGCGTAGCGTCGTGACGGGCACCACGCCCTTTGCGCACCACACGAGCGGTGCGCGCCCGGGAAACGTCTCGAGTTTCCTGTCGTCCATCCAGAGGAGCTCGACGGGCGGCAGCCAGCCGGAGAAGTTCTTCGGCGTCGGGTTGTTCCACTCCCATACCTCCTTCGCGGACACGAGGTCGGGACGGTTGAGCTTGCGCGCGAACCACCAGAGTATCTGCATTGCGACGCGACCCGAGCCGCAGTCGGCGTAGCCGACGGTGAGTCCGGTCGGTCCGGTCATGAGGTTGGGGTAGTCGGCGGTCTTCCAGAAACCGGGGATGTCGGAAAGCCCGAAGTCGGTCCCGCACGCGGACTCGAGCATCGCTATCGCGAATACGTTGAAGCTGACGCCGTAGTGCCAGTAGCCGGGTCCCTCCGGATAGCATCCGTCGGGAGACATCGCCTTCATCGATATCGGCAGCGCTTCGACGCTCTCCTTGAGCATCTTCTCGCAGTCAGCGCGCAGCGCCGGGTCATCCGCGAGCGAGAGAGCGGCGGCGATCATCCCGGCGCGGCACACCTGCCCCCAGTTGTTGCTCGCCTTCGCCCACCCTCCGCCCTTCTTGCCGGCGTCGAGCCCGTTCCTCGCGAGTCCCTTGCGTATCCCGCGGCGCTCATCCTCGGAAAGCCCGTCGTACAGCCAGTCGTATCCGATCGCCACTGCGAGCGACATCTCGCCCGTGTCGAGGAAGTGGCTCGGATTCCAGTCCGAGAACGCGCAGACGGCATTCAGCTCCGCGAGGGCGCGCTCGAGGTACCTGCGTTCGCCGGTGACGCGGTACGCCATCGAGAGCGTCGATATGCGGTACAGCGCCATGCGCGAGACATGGAGCAGCCGCCGCCCCGTCATCCTGCGCTCGACCGGCTGCGTCCCGAGGAGCAGGTCGGAGCGCTCGAGGACGCGCTTCAGCGCGAGCTCGCGCAGCGACCCCTTCTTCGCGGCGGGCTTTATCCCGGCGAACCCGTCGGCCCCTGCGAATAGCCTCGGGTGCCCCTTCTCCACGGCGACGCCGATCGCGTCGTCGAACGACTTGGGCCCGACCGCAGCGGATATGGGCAGGCATGCGGAGACCGCGAGTGCCAACAGGGTCTTCTGTATATGCTTCACTGTATATGCCAAGTCTGCGTTCATGACAGGACTGCCTTCCCCTTGCGCTGAAGCCTGTAGCGCTGCAACGGCGACCTGGGCTTCTTGGGCAGAGACCCTTTTTGCCAAACCTCTGCCTCTATCGGATCACGATGATCGTGCCCTTGGGTGTGACGGAGAGCCGCCCAATGCCGACGAGGCTGTCGGGTGCCGTGGCGGACACAATGTCTCCGACAAGCGAAGTCCCGGCGCACCGCAGACGTCTGCACTTGAAAACGCCGGGCCAGTCGAGGGCCAGCGACGCGCCGGCAGCGACCTCAAGCGACACATCCGGCGCGGCGGACGGAACGGCCGTGTCCGGCATGTCGCTGACCGGAGCCAGGCAGACCGCGTCGATGAAGGAACTCAGGTCGTCATTCGTGCTCGCAGTCGCCTCGAAGCCCAGCGTATACTCGCCCGTTTCATCCACCTTGACGAGAAATTCCCTCCGCATGAACCTCGTGCATGTTGACGAGGGCGTCACCGTGGCGCAGAAGTTTGTCGTGACGCCGCGCACGAACGTCACACAGATTGGCGAAGGGCCATGGTTGACATACCAGGGGGCACCCTCACGGTCACGCCGCGTACGTGAAACGTCCCAGAAGGACAACCTGTAGAGACCGGGATCCAACGTCAGTGCCTGCGCGAGATGTACTCCCGCGTGCAGACGCGCACGATGCGTTCCATCCACCATTTCGTCCCCCATAAAAGCCACATTTACGTCATTGGGGGTATAGAGTATCTGCTTGTCCAGCGGGTTGGCCACGACAGTCCATCCGGCGGGCGCCTTCGCGTCGCCACCGCCCTCGAACCCCGGATTGACGACGAGGTTGTCCGTCACACGCTCCAGGCGTACGTCGTCCACCAGGATGTTGTTGCGTCCGCTGGACGTCGTCGCCGGGGCGGCAATCGCGATCTCGACGGAATCACCCTGCGAAAGCCGTACCGGCAGGGACATTCTCTTGCGCCGAAGCGACCAATCCCCGAATGAAATGGTCTCGCTCGTTTCGCCGAGCGTGAGCTGAATTTTGCCGCTCGTATATGCATAATCGGATATATTGGCAGAACTGTCCGTCCCAGGGGCGAGGCCGTTCGCCGCGCCGAGGCCGTTCGTCGCGTAGTTCGCGACGGCGGCAGAGAGGACATAGAGACCATTCTCGGGAATCGTCACGGTCTGGCGCACCGATGCGCCGGTCTGGAGAAATGCGCAGATGCAGCCCGTGCCGTTCACGGGACTGGCGAATTTCGATTTGGAATAAGGGTGCCCGCGAAGCAGGGACACCGTCCCGTTTGCCGTCCATCCGGTCAGGAAGGCGGATGGCAGGGCAGTGTTCGTCTGGATTGTGAAGCTGATCGCCTCCTGAGCCGTTACGTCCGGGAGAATTCCTGCAGAACCCGCCACCCAGTCGGCATCCTCGAAGTTGCCGTTCTTGAGCGCGGCGACGGACTGCGTGTCATCCAGCCACCGCAGCTGCACGTCGTCGATGGCGATCGCCAGGTCCTCCGTCACCTCGCTGGCCATCCGAAAGACGTGCGGTCCCGCCTCCAGCCAAGGCGTTTCGAACCGGATGCAGTCCCAATCAAGTTGCTGTGCCAGACTTTGCGCCGTACCGATGAGGACATCGTCCATGTACAGACGCGCAAATGCGACATATTTTAGAAGGTCGCTTCTAGGATAGGTACGCATCGTGACCTCGTAGCGGCCCGCCTTCGGCAAGGCGACGGTTTGCTTGACGCCGCCACCGTTCTTCAGCAGCAGGTAATACGATCCTTCGGGTGTACCAAGTATATACTTCGGATCTGATCCTTGGTCTTTCCACAAGGGCGACCACCCCGTCTTGTAGCAGAGACGCGTGGCGCCTTTAGAACAATAATTCGCCACCGTCCAGGCTCCTATCGATGTGTCGGTCGTGTAGTCCTGAAATACTTCTCCGGTATAGATTCCCTCAAACCCGCCGTCGGTCAGGCAGTTTCCGCTCAGCGACACCGCCGCATTCGTTGCGACCGCCCGTATGGCGGCCTGCCCCTCCGACACCGCCAGCGTCGCGGCCGAGCCGAGTTCCGCCAGCGCCAACGTCCCAGTCCCGGTCTTGCCGATTATCCCGGCCGTGCCATCCGAGACGGACACCGTGTTCCAGCCATCGACGGCATACGTCTTGCCGTCTTGCGGCGCTATGGCCGCGCCGAACTTGTTAGAGACGGTCGCGCCCGCGTCAAGAACGACCGCCCCGCCGATGCCGGCATAGACGTCCGTCGTCACCGCGTCGAACGAGGTCGCCGCGGCTCCGGTACGCCGAAGCAGGCCTTCAGACTTCACGGACGTCTCGAGCCGACCGTCGAGCGTCAGCGTCGCACCGCGCATAATGCGGAACTTCGGCGGGATGGCGTAGCCCGACGACTTGACCCACTTCCGCAGCAGGTACTGCTCCACGAGGACGCGGTCGATCTCCGAGATGCGGTTGGTGAAGATCAGCACCTCGTGCAGACGCCCTCCGCCCACGCGGTCGCCCGCCGATCCAGATCCTGCACTTGCCTGGTAGTTCCGGCAATTGAAGAAGGCCTCCGCGTATCCTTCGACCGGGTACGATTCCGTCTCCAGCAGCTGCGTCGCCGTCTTGTCGATCGTATCGTATGGATCCACGACGACGCCATTGCAGAACACGTGGCCGAACCGCAGATGCCGATAGAGGGCGTGCGAATCGTTCGCGAAGAAGGAGTCGGATTCAGGTCCTTTGTTCACGGCGAAATACATCCTCTTGTTGTAGTCTTCGCTCCGGTCTGTCGCCACACCCAGGTAGTGCCCGTGCGATCCATTGGGACTGTAGGCGACGAACGAATTGGCGATCGGTATCCACGCCTTGCCGCCGGACGGCTTGCGCCAAACCATGTACTTGCCGGATTGATAGCCGCCGAAGTCGACGTACTTCCGTCCGTTCCCGTCGGTGCCGCATGCGGGCAAGAGGCCGTCTTTCGCGAGGTTCGCCATCCCCTGCGCATAGATGTAGTTGGTGGAGAAACCGCCGACCGTCGCCCAGTCAGTCTCGCGCACGTCGTACCACATCGCCGCGCGGTCAGTCGCGGCGGCGCCGTCCGCACCGGCGAGATGGCGATTCGCATCCAGCCACATCGCCGCCTCGTTGAGAATGGCCGGCTCGGCAACAGCCGCGCTGCCGGCTCCGGTGGCGGTGACGGACAGCTCGCCCTCGACAACCTCGACGCTTCCCTGCCCGTACAACTTCTCGGCGGGCAGCGTCAGCTTGCCCGCGCCTGTCTTGCGCAAGACGCCCTGCACGAACACGGGCTTGTCCCACGCAACGTCCGACGGCACGTCAACGGTCATGATCTCGTGCGTACCGATGACGGCCTTCTGCGCATCGTTGGTCCACGCGACCGCCATCATGTTCCACAGACAGGAACAGGCCGCAAGCGAGATGGCACATCTTTTCATACGAATGTCCTCCTGTTGAATTTTATAATGACTACCTTTTTACCACTTTCTAACAAACTCAATAACGCTGGAGGAGCTCGAGCATCCTGCGGTCGAGCTTGTGACCCTCGAACTCCTCGTATTCAACGTCCACGCGATTAGAGTCGAGCACGCCGAAGTCGCCGCGGAGGTTCCAGAGCGCCCATCCCATGCCGCGCTCCTTCCAGAGGGCGAGGTAGTCCTCGAACACGTCCAGCACGATGTCGTGCGGCGTCATCTTCCACACGCCGAACTCGCCGGCCATCACGAACGTGCCATTCGCGAGCGCCTCCTCCCACGGCTCAATCGTGCGGCGGTAGAGGTACTCGCGCCCCGCGTCGGCGTAGCGGCGCGGACGCGTCATCGCGTCCGCGGAGACGAACGGCACCTGCGCGCAGAACCCGGCGAAGACCTGCCGGAAGTTCTGCGGCGTGGACCACTCCTTGCGCACCTTCAGCTCGGCCGTGCGGCCATCGTACGAGGTGAACTCGAGCGAGGCGATGTCGATCCAGTCGCCGGACACGACCTCCGCCACGAGGAGCCGCGCGCCCTGCGGCAGGTCGAACTTGGTCACGCCCGTGTATGATCCCTGGTGAATCTTCCATTCGGGATAGTACTTCACGCCGTTCCAGTCCGGCTCGCCCGGCTTCGGGTCGAAGACGGACTCCGCGACCGTCTTGCCGTCCGCCGTGAAGCGCACCTTGACCGGTCCCGATACCCGGTTCCAGCGTGCGGACACGCAGCATGGCGGCACGTTGACCACCTCCAAGGGCGCACAGAGTTCGGGCTTGTCACTTCCGACGAGGGTCCCCGCCGGCTCATCGAGCGAGAACGGCCACACCGGCTTCGTGTTCGGCGTACCCTCCCAGGGCGCCAGGTAGTGGCTCACGCTCACCGGCTCGTAGCCGCGCGTGGCCTGCCCCACGCCCTTCATTCCGTATGCGGATTTGAGCGGACGCCGTGCCCACGCGATGCCGTCCAGCATGATGAAGCGCGTCGGATCCTCGCGGCGGATCGCGTCCACGAGGAACTTTACCACGGAAGCGTATTTTTCAGGCGCGATCTCCGGGGGCTCGTTGAAGAGGTTAAAGCTGAGCGCCTCGTTCGGAATGCCCTTCCAGCGTTTCGCGAAGTACGCCCAGTGGAGGGCGCAGACGCGCTGTGCCTCGGGATCGGTGAAGAGGTCGTGTTCTTCGCGCGGACGCGCCACGGTGTAGCCGGGACAGCGGTGCATGCACACCTGCACGTGCACGCCCCATTTCCGTCCGAGGACAATCGCGCGGTCGATGTACGCGACGGACGACTCGTCGATCTTCTCCCAGTCGCCATCCACGATCCAGAACCGGTAGTCCATCGGAAGGCGCGCGAAGTTGAAGCCCCACTCGTGCATCATGCGGAAGTCGCTCTCGAGGAACTCGCGCGGCTTCGCATTTTTCCCCTTGATGAACATCTCGAGCAGGTTGAACCCGCGCCAGCGCACCGACGGGCGTCCGTCGTCGAATCCGTCGCCCGCATAGCGGCACTGCGGCGCCGCGGCACCTGCGCACGCCGCCAAGGCGCATGCTACGATAACCATCGTTTTTTTCATCTTCTACCTTCTCTCTGCTTGTTGAAAACCAGAACGCCATCTTTGCTGCCGTGCCGAAGCGCGGACTGCTATTCGTGGCGCCAGATGACGGTGTCCTTCATCCATTCCTTCACCTCGGTCCACTTGAACGGCGGCTCGCCGTATAGGAAGTGGTTGCGATGGGCTTCGCCGTCGGCCTTGTATTCGATCTCGATCAGGCCCTGTCCGGAGAACGGCACCGTTCCGAGCTTCGTCTTGGAGTTGGCGGCAACCTCGTAGTCGAGGTCAAGCAGCACCTTGCCCGACGCCTTGTCGCGATAGGTGGCATGTCCCTTCACCGGATAGCGGCGGTCGTTCACGGCCCAGGCCACATGGTCGTCGCCCAGCATCGCCAGCTGGTCGTGCTGCACCGACTTGAGCGCGTAGTACGCCGGCTTCTTGCCGCCGTAGTAGTCCACGACCGCGTCGGAGATGATCGGCC
>JAEEZC010000359.1 GCA_016288465.1 Verrucomicrobiota bacterium
CCTGCCTGTGTACGGAGGAGTTTTGACGTCACTTCAGTGGTGAAGTGACGTCAATATACCATTGAAGTGACGTCACTTCTATGGTGTAATGACGTCAAAACTCCCCCGTACACGCCTAGCAAACGCCGCGTACACCATTAGGAAACACCGCGTGCACAGGCAGGAAATGCACAAAACACCACGGGAAATAGCGAAAACGCGTTAATACACAACGTTGGAACCTGGCACTTAGCGCTATACCGAAGATCGGACTTGAGAGGCGACACTCTTTCCCTAAAAACCGTCCCGAAACAGCGCAGGCATACGCACACCCTCGCTTGCATCGAAAACAACGGGGAACCTCCAAACAGAATCAAACGCCCCCTTTACTACAGTGGGGCGATTTGATACACTTGTGCCATCGAGCGATTTCAGGACGGCAGTCACGGACCTTGCGTCAAGGCGGGAGACCCCGGCATTTCCGGGAATGAATAATGCTCCTGATTTCGCTTGATTGTTTTTCTTAAACATGCGGGGACTTGTCCCCCTCGTTTTTCGGAACTACTGCAAATTGTGGACGAACGGGGCTGTACGGCCCCGTTCGTCCACAATTTGCAGTAGTTCCGAAGTTTTTGTCGCTCCATGCGCGTTCTGCAAGCGCAAGAAGTTCCGCCGCCTCCCAGTCGCCGAACCACTCCTTGAACGCGGGAGTGCGCACCTGCACCCACTGCCGCTCCGTCAGCTTCGTCGGCTGGCCGTTCGGCGCGCGCATCCACCCGCGCTTCTTCGTGCCGTCCGCGTTCGTGTAGCGCCGTACAACCTCCTCATAGTCGCGCTGGAGATCTGCGGCGCTTGGACATCATGCCGCCTTGACTACCGGCAGGGGAATCTGGTAGAGTGCCACTGGTCGCGGAAGAGGATCCTGCCGCGTGGTGTATTGCTACCCGCTCGACCACCTCCGTAAGCGGCGTAAACGGAGGAACCACGCCCGCAACATGCGCGGGGCCTCAGAAGAAGGGATTGCCCGACTTCTCGGCGCCAATCGTAGTCGTAGGCCCGTGTCCGGGTATCACGGACGTGTCGTCGGGCAGCCGCTTCAGCTTCTCGATCGAGGCCATAAGGGCCGTCATGTTGCCGCCGGGAAAGTCTGTTCTGCCGACGGAGCCCGCGAAAAGCGTATCGCCGGAAAGAAGAAGCGAGTCCTCCGGAAAATACAGGCATACGCCGCCAGGCGTGTGCCCGGGCGTCTCTATCACCTCCATGCCCTCGGGCAAAGAGCCCGATTCCCCATAGGACAGAAGCCCCTCAACGCGCCCGACCCCCGGATACTCGGGCGGCAGACAGTTCATCGGATGGCACAAGACGACCTTGTCGGCGTCGCCAACGACTACAGGCAGCCCGGGATACCGTCTCTGAAGCTCCGGTATCGCGCCTACGTGGTCGAAGTGCGCGTGCGTGAGCAGAATGCCCGCCGGCACCAGCGATCTGCCGTCAAGAAGCTCGGCGATCCGGTCCCCTTCGCTGCCCGGATCGACGATCCAAGCCCTGCCGCCGATTACGAGAACCGTCGCATTCACGCCGTACGAGCCGACCTGCAAAGTCTGTCTATATGATATCTTCATGTCGGTGATTATAGCATATTGCCGCCGCCAAACCCAAGGGGTTTCTCGCTTGGCATGTTCGCCAGGCCGCAGTCGCCGCATTCGGGATGGTACCGCAGGCAGCAGTCGTTGTAGATCTGTAGCAGCCCCTGAATGAGCAGTCCGTTCGTCGAATAGAACGCCGCGGGATTGTGGTCCCTGCCGAAGAGCCGAAACGCCGTAAGCCTGACGGGAGCCGAAATGTCCTCGGGCGGCAACCAGTCGGGCAGCGCCGACAGGCGTTCCTCGGCAAGGGCGAAAGGCGCGACGACGTTCGCGATCACGGCCGCCGCGCGGCCGCGGCCGACGATCCTTCCGGCGCCGCCGTCGCCAGTCCCGTCGGCGCACATGGCGGAGACCATCTCGCGGCAGGCCGCGCGGGAGAAGTCGGACGTCTCCGACATTTCCATCACTGGAGTGCATGTGAACATCTCGGCCGCACGGCTCAGGCGCACCTCGGGCAGGTTCGACGGACGACTACTCGTGAGGTCCCACTGCTCAAATGAGCCCGCCGCGAGAAAGGCGTTTCTCGCGGCCTGCGGCTCCTTAGGCAGCTCGTCGAGAGGCACACGCCTCGCGACGCGGCGGAAGCTCTGCCCGTTCCTGCTGTAGCCAAGCGCCGTCATTATCTCCTCGTAGAACACCTGCCGACGGCCGCCGCTCCGAGCCGGTTCGGCGGCCGCCTCGCCGAGACGCCCGCAAATCCGCAGGGACTTCATGCGCAGGCGGCGCTTGCCCGCTGCGGACAGCACTTCGCGGGCGCGGTCGGGGTCATGGCCCAGAGACTCCTCGCAAGGTCTCTCGCCGATTGGCAGACGGGCAAACGGATAGACCCCGAGATCGATCTTGTCGGGCGAGAACGACGTGTCAGACGTCACGAAGCGTCCGAGCCAGATCGACACCGCGCCAGGCGGCAGCGTGCTCGGCGAGGGACCGCACCCCCACGTGACGTGCGCCACCACGTTTCTGTACTTCGGGTCGGCGCCGTGCCCGTGCATGTCCCAGTCTGCCGGGCAGAGATGCACCTCGACATCGCCGACCACCCTTCGCCGCTCCGGCCCGAGCTCCAGCACGGCGCCCAGAAAGTCCGGCCCCGGCCCCAGGTTCCATTCTCCCGGGCTCGCGACATGCACCTCGCAGCCGCGGCGCGTGAGCAGCCGGTCCGGACGCAGCGCCGCGTCGTACCAAATCGCCTGCACATGCCTTTCGGAGACCGGACCGCACTGCCACACGCGGGATTTCATGGCGACCTCCCTCAAGCGGCCTTCTTGGCCTTTGCGCCAGAAGAGATCGGCTTCGGAGCGGACAGGGCCATCTCCGCGATTTTCGCCGCAACTTCCGGCTTCTCCTTCAGAAACTCTATCGCCGCAAGCTGCCCCTGGCCAAGCTGAACGTCGCCGAACGCAAGCCAGCTGCCGCGCTTCTCGACGATGCCGCGTGCGAGAGCGGCGTCGATCACGGAGCCCTCCCACGAGATTCCGCACGAGTAGAGGATGTCGAACTCAGCCTCCGTGAAAGGCGCGGCGACCTTGTTCTTGACGACTTTGACGCGCGTGCGGTTGCCGACCACCTCGCCGGACGGGGACTTAATGGCGCCTATGCGCTGGACCTGCAGCCGGCACGTGGCATAGAACTTCAGGGCGCGGCCGCCGGGCGTCGTCTCGGGGCTGCCGAACATGACGCCTATCTTCTCGCGCACCTGGTTGGTGAACACGCAGAGAGTCTTGGTCTGCGCAAGCGTCGCGGTTAGCTTGCGCATGGCCTGGCTCATCAGCCTCGCCTGAAGGCCCACATGGCTGTCGCCCATGTCGCCGTCAATCTCGGCCTGCGGCGTCAGGGCCGCGACCGAGTCGACGACCACTACGTCCACCGCGCCGGACTTGACGAGCTCATGGCATATGGTTAGCGCCTCTTCGCCGGAGTTCGGCTGCGACACGACAAGGCTGTCGAGATCGACACCGATCTTTCTGGCGTAGCCCGGGTCGAGCGCGTGTTCGGCGTCTATGAACGCGGCGGTTCCGCCCGCCTTCTGCGCATTGGCGACGACGTGAAGGGCCAGGGTCGTCTTGCCGGAGGACTCGTGCCCGTAGCATTCGACTATGCGGCCTCTCGGCAGGCCTCCTACGCCCAGTGCCGCGTCCAAGGACAGGGCGCCCGTGGATATGGTCTCCACGGCGCCGCGGTTCCCGTCGCCAAGCCGCAGAATCGACATTTCGCCGAATTCCCTGCGTATCGTCTTCATCACCTCATCCAATGCATCGGCTATCTTGCCCATGTCAGACTCCTTTCCTTTTCACTTGAATGTTTTCAGCGTTCAGCACCACTTCACGAACCTGTCGCGCCTCGTGAACAGGTTTACGCGCTCTATGTGGTCCACGACAGGCCTGCCTCCGCCAGGCTCGCCGTACACCTCGATGACGTCAAAGCGGAACGCACCTCCCCACCTGTTGGCCCTCCGCCATGCGTTGCACGCACGGCGGAGGTTCTCAAGCTTGCGGCGATCGACGCTTCTCATGCGGCGCGAGAACTTGGAGAGGCTGGTGTGCTGCTTCACCTCGACGAACACCATCGTGTCGGACTTCGGGTCCCAGGCGACGATGTCGATCTCAAGGCGCATGTCGTTCTTGACAGGGCGCGGATTGCGCTCGACGATTTCGAACCCGCCTCTGCGCAGGAACTCCACCGCGACGTCCTCGCCCCATTCGCCGTTCAGCACGCCGACGTTATCGCGGTCACGCCGCAGCATCGTCCGACCCCTTTCGCGCGGTTCCGGCGGCGGCGCGCTCGTGAGGAAGCACTACCGGCAGGCCGAAGCAGACGTAGAGCATAGAGCTCTCGATCGCGCAGCAAAGCCCCGCCGCCTCGCTCGGAGTGAACATGAAGCGAACGTGCGCCTCGGTTCCGCCGCGAGGAGTGCGGTATATGTCGAGCACATACCCGGAGAGCGGCTCGACGATGTGTCTCAGGCCGATCTTCGCTGTAGCCGCGCTCGACGTATGGAAAAGGCCGCGCCCCTCGCATATCGACTCGGACTCGCCCCTGAACACCTGCAGGAACTGGCATAGGTCGTCAAAGTCGAGCTTGACGGTCACGGCGTTCTGCCAGTCGAAGCGGTTGAACTCCGTCTTGCCGCCGTTCTTGCCGCCGACAGCGCACTGCGCCGCCGCGTTCAGCATTATGCAGCCTCCCTTGAAGTCGTGCGCAGGATGCAGATTTATGGTAATCGCACATCCTGTGCCGCGGGGATTCGCGTGGTAGAGCGCCAGCCTCGGGCGGTACTGCGCCGTGCCTGCGTCGTTTTGCTCTTGCATCTTCTCGTCCATCTTGTTTCTCCTTTCTCTTGTCTGTTTGTCCTTTTGGTCCGCACTATGCGGACACTCCAAAACTCACACCCAGAACGAGTTCTCCTCGCCGTCCATGCGCCTGTAGGCGAGCGCGCCGTGCACGTCCTGTTCCCTCACGGAGGGCGAACCGGCAAGGTCCGCGAGCGTACGAGCCACGCGAAGGACCTTGTCGTACGCGCGCGCCGAAAGGTTCAGCCTCTCGATGGTGCGAACAAGCTCCTCCACGTCCCTTGGCGTGAATTTGCAGGCCTCCGCCAGATCGTGGCTGCTCACCTCCGCATTCGTTCGCACGCCGTCGAGGCCCTTGTATCGCTCGGCCTGAATCGCCCTCGCCGCCACGACCCGCTCGCGAATGCCGCTGCTCGGCTCTCCTGGCTTCATCAGAGGCAGCCGCCGCGCCTCGACGGGAGGGACCTCGATCTGGATGTCGATGCGGTCGAGCAGCGGACCCGACACGCGGCTTTGGTACTTGATTATCGAACGCGTCGAGCAGCGGCAGCTGTGCGTGTCGTCGCCGTAGTATCCGCACGGGCACGGGTTCATCGCGGCCACCAGCATGAACTTCGACGGGAAGTCGTATGCCGCCGCCGCGCGCGAGACGCCGACGTGTCCGTCTTCGAGAGGCTGTCTCAGAACCTCCAGCGCCGCTCTGGGGAACTCCGCGAACTCGTCCAGGAACAGGACGCCGCGATGCGCGAGCGAGACCTCCCCTGGCGACGGATGCGAGCCGCCGCCCAGTAGCCCTATGGACGAAACCGTGTGGTGCGGCGCGCGGAAAGGCCGCTTCGTCACGAACCTGCCGCCCCCCTTCTCTACGCCCGCGACGGAATGTATGCGCGATATCTCCAGCGCCTCGTCGACCGTCAGCGGCGGCAGAATGGAGGGGATTCGCCTTGCGAGCATGGTCTTGCCGGAGCCGGGCGTGCCTACCATGAGTATGTTGTGCCCGCCCGCGACCGCCACCTCTATCGCCTTCTTCGCGCATTCCTGCCCCTTCACGTCGGAGAAGTCGTCGCCTGCGTCACGGTCGTTCTTCACAAGGTCCGCAAGATCAGTGCGGCGCGGCTCTATGCGGCGTTCGCCCTCAAGGTACTGCACGACCTCCTGCAGCGTGCCGGCCGGTATCACGTCTATCCCGCGCACTACGCTCGCCTCGTCTGCGTTCTCCAGAGGCACCACTACCGCGCGACGGCCTATCCTTGCCATTTCCATCACGATCGGCAGTATTCCCCTCACGCGCCTTATCTCGCCCGAAAGGGCCAGCTCGCCCACAAACGCGAACTCGGCGAGGCACTCGCAGCGAATGCGCCGCGTGGCCTTTAGAAGGCCGACCGCTATCGGAAGGTCGTATATCGGGCCCTCCTTCTTGACGTCGGCCGGAGCGAGGTTGACCATCACGTCGTATTCCTTCGACGAGGCCAGGCCCTGGTTCTTGAGCGCGGTCGGTATGCGGTCCTTCGCCTCCTTCACCGCCTGGTCCGGCAGACCTACGATTGCGAACTGCGACGTGCCGAGGGTGGAGCACACCTCAATCTCGACCGTACGCGCGTCCACTCCGTTCACCGCGCCGCTGTAGCACTTCGCCAGCATCCTTCACAAGCTCCTTTCCGCCCCGACCGCCGGGACAGTTATATGATAGCACGAAACGGCAA
Source organism: Verrucomicrobiota bacterium (assembly GCA_016288465.1). Classification (GTDB taxonomy): domain Bacteria; phylum Verrucomicrobiota; class Kiritimatiellia; order RFP12; family UBA1067; genus UBA1067. Next base: position 6,616 of record JAEEZC010000359.1, read on the forward strand.
AGGAAAAGTGAATCGGGGATTAACCGAAAGTGAATCGAAAGTGAATCGAAAGTGAATGCGCCAAAAGCGCGCGGGACGCCCGTTTTTAAAGGGTCTCGGCCGCCGCCGTCTCAAGCACCGAACGCGCTTTCAGTCCGCCCCAGACGAGAAAACGCCAAGGGGTTATGTTCCTGACGGTCTTTACAACGCGGCCATCGGCGTCGAGAAATGCGGCGTCGATGGCGTAGCCCATGAAGAAGGTGTGTATGCAGTTGCAGCGCGTAATGAGCAGGCCTTCGCCGGGCGCGGGCTTCTCGCGCCCTATCAGCCCGCGGGCTCTCGCGGCGAACGTATCGGCAACCTCCGCGCGCACGCCGGCGACTTCGACGGTACGCATCCTTCGCCCTGGCCGCTCCGCAGGCGGACGCGAGAAAAGCCCCTCGATCGACGCACGGAGCGCCGCGGTGAGCCTCACGGCCTCGCCTCGCGACGATGAGCCTGACGCGCGGAGCGGCTCGCCTGCGCGAAACTCGTACAAAACGCGGGACGGACCCATCTCCCATGGCATCTGCCACTTCGCGAGAATGCGCCTCGACTGGACGATTGCGACCGGCACGACAGGAGCCCCGGCCTTCATTGCGATCTGCGCCGCGCCGCGCCTGAACGGATGCATGCCCGACGCCGGCGACCGCGTGCCTTCGGGAAAGACGAGCACGTTCCATCCCGCCGCAAGATATCTGGCCGCCGCCTCCGGCAGACTCGCGTCGTCGGGCAGCGAAGTCGCGCGAACTATCGCCGCCATGAACGGATTGGTCCGCAGCGCGCGCTTTGCGACGTAGAGCGTGCGCGGCACAAGAACAAGAACGAGCACGACGTCAATGAGAGAAGGATGGTTCGCGGCAAGCACCACGCCCCTTGAAGACGGCAGGTTGCCGCGGTCCACGCGAATCAGACCCGTAAGCTCGAACAGCGCCACAAGCGGCCTCCAGAGCGCGCGAACCACTGGCTGGCCGAACTCTGGCCTGCGCAGAGCCAGCATAAGAGGCGACACAAGCAGCGCGCCCAGTCCGAAGACCGCGAAAAGGCAGGTCGACGTCAGCCCCCTCAAGAACGAGAAAGCGCGATCCATCTGCCGCAAAGCGAGGGGACAGTCCCCCTGCATAGAAGAACGAACGAGTCGATGTCGAAGCGGGAATCGCGCCCGCCGACGCCCGCCGACGCGGCATGGACGGTCTGCGGACCCGGCCGCTCGGCCAGGCCGAGGCGGACCGCGAAACCGCGGCCTCCGAGCGTCTCCTCGGCACACACGTAGACGCAGCGCCCCCGCTCCGCGCACGTCCCGAGCGCCTCGATCATGCCGCACTCGACGGTGTCGTCGCCGGCGGCGATCGCTGTATAAGAGTCGCGGTTGCCCGTGAAGACGCTCCAAAGGCCCGGCGCGGCGTTGTAGACCGAGGAGCTGAAGCGGTTCGGCGAAACCGACCCGTCGGCGCAGAAGTCGTCGACGATGCGGCGCGTAAGCGTGTCCTCTCCGTCGCGCGAGGCGAAGACGAACGGCACGTCCTCGGCGTCGGGCGCGACGTCGCGCGCAAGCCTGAAGAACAGCTTCTGCAGAGGCGAGAGCCTTCTTCTCTGAATGGGCGGCACGAACGACACGTCCGCGTCAGACCCGGGCGCGACAGCCGCAAAGGCCTCGATTGTGACCAGCCTGTTCACGCGCGGCGGAAGACTAGCGACGTGTTCACGCCGCCGAATGCGAAGTTGTCGGACATCGCGAACTCAGTCTCGAACGCGCGGCCCTCGCCCATGATGAAGTCGTTGTCGCCGCACCTCGGGTCGGGGTTCTCAAGGTTCACGTTCGGCGCGAACCATCCGTGCCGCAGCATCTCTATCGTCATCGCCGCCTCTATCGAGCCGCACGCGCCAAGGGTATGGCCGGTGTAGCTCTTTATGGTCGAGACGGGCGGACGACTTGCGCCGAAGACCGCCGCCATTGCGGTTCCCTCCGCTATGTCGCCCAGCTCGGTCGCGGTCCCGTGCGCGTTCACATAGCCAATGTCGCCAGGCGAAAGACGCGCGTCCTCCAGCGCAAGGCCCAGCGCGACGGCCATCGTGTCCGGATTGGGCTGGGTTACGTGGCGCCCGTCCGTGTTCGTGCCGAAGCCCACGACTTCCGCCAGTATTTCGGCCCCGCGCGCGACGGCGCGCTCGCGCTCCTCAAGCACAAGCGTCGCGGCTCCGTCGCCTATGACAAGCCCGTCGCGGGCCGAGTCGAACGCGCGCGGCGTAGAAGACGGACTGTCGTTCCTGCGCGACGTCGCGAAAAGAGTGTCGAAGACCGCCACCTGCGTCGGAGAGAACTCCTCCGCGCCGCCCGCGATCATCACGTCCTGCAGACCGCAGCGAATCGTCTCGTACGCCTCGCCGACCGCAAGAGAGCCGGACGTGCATGCCGTGCCCGTCGGAAGAAGCCTTCCCGTGGTGCCGAAATGTACCGACAGGTTCACCGCGCACGTCTGCGGCATCATCTTTATGTACGTCGCGCTTGTGACGTTTCTCACCTCGCGGTTCATGACGACCGAAAGGAAGTCCGCATTCGCCTCGACGCCGCCCGAGCACGAGCCGTATGCCACGCCGCAGCGCCCGCCCTTGAGAACGGGATCCCCCGCAAGCCCTGCCTGCGCAAGAGCCTGCTCCGTCGCGTTGAGGGCCATCTCGGAGACGGGACTCATCGTGCGCACGACCTTGCGCGTGTATTCAGGGGGGCGCGTCCATCCCGACGGCGCCCACAGCCTCGTCTGCAGACCCTTGTAGCCCGCCAGGTCCTCAGACACGACGACGCAGTTCCTCAAAGTCCTGAGACGTTCGAAAGCTGCCCCGACGGAATGACCGAGCGAGCTTACTACGCCCATTCCCGTAACGACGACCCTGCGCATCAGACTAGCCCCCCATTCACCTGCAGCACCTGCCGCGTCACGTACGACGCGCCGTCCGACATCAGAAACGAAACCACGGCCGCAACCTCCTCGGGCTTCCCAAAGCGCCGCATCGGAACGGCCTTCAGCGCCTCCTCGGCAAACGCGCCGTCCACGGTCATCTCCGTCTCGACAAGCCCCGGCGCAACGCAGTTGACGGTTATGCGGCGCCTCGCAAGCTCCACCGCAAGAGACTTCGCCGCGCCGATCAGCCCGGCCTTTGCCGCCGCGTAGTTCGCCTGGCCGCGGTTGCCGATGACTCCGGAGACCGAAGACATGGCGACGATTCTTCCGCCCGCCCGCGCCTGCACCATCGGCAGCACAAGGGGCTTGAGGACGTTGTAGAACCCGTCAAGGTCGGTTCCGATGACGCGGTCCCACTGGTCGTCCTCCATTCCCGGGAAAGGCCCGTCGTCCGCAATGCCCGCGTTCAGCACGACGCCGTACGGCGCGCCGTTTGCGGCGACCCACGCCTCCAGCGCCTCTTTCGCCGCAGCCCGGTCCGACACGTCGAAGACAAGGTCCGTGCCGCCCGTCCTTACCGAATGGGTCACGACCTCGAAACCGTCGCGGCGGAGCGCTTCGGCAATGGCCCTTCCTATGCCGCGGCTGGACCCGGTGACGATAACTTTTCTCATGAAAACTCCTTGAGCGCCTCGGACATCTCGCCGTCCGCAGGCTGAAACGCGGTCAGAACGCCCGAGGCGACGACCGCGCCCGACGAGTCGACGATCTCACAGTCAAACGCCCCGAACGACTCGTCTTCGTACGTGCATGTAGCCCTTGTCCGATACCTCTCGCCCAGCTTGAAGCACGGAATGCGCGTCTCGAGCCTCCTGGAGCCGAGGATGAACCCGATCTGCGGAGGCAGCCCCATCGCGCGGCGCCTGAGGCCCACGCAGAGCGCCATCGTCTGCGCAAGATACTCCAGCGCCACGCAGGCTGGCACTCCGCCAAGCGCCCCTTCGTAGAACGGGGAGCCTTCCGACACGTCCACATACGCGGAAACCGAAGACTCCTCCGCCGGCCAGTCCAGGCCGGACAGAAGAATCATCGGCGCCGCCTGCGGCAGAAGGTCTTCAAGAGACGGCTTCAAGCGCGCGGCCTCCCGTTCCGCTGTCATCCCGTTCGGAATTACTTGCGGCCGCCGCCGAAGAGCTCCTTGGAGAAGTTGAAGAACGGGAAGAACGGAAGGAAGCCCTTGGGGTTCCAGTTCAGAAGCCCGATCTGAAGCGCCGCGCCTTCGCGGGCGATGTTCACCGTACCGCACTGGCAGCCGTTCTGGAGGACGCCGACGTTGGTGTAGCCCATCGCGACGGTAGCGCCGCCCTGGACGCGCCCGCAGCGGTTCCAGAGAAGGCCGACCTGCGCGCCTGTGATCTCCTTGCACTCGTCAGCAATTCCAAGCTGGCACCCTTTGATCGTGTCGCCGGCCTGAGGACCGTCAACCCACCAGCACCACTTGAACTCCGCATTGGCGGCAAGCGCCATAGAGAACGCAGCCAACACGATCACCAACTTCTTCATTTTCAGAACTCCTTTCGTTTACTGTTTTCGGTTGCTCATCGCAACACCGTATATTGTAGCATATTTCGCGTCACTATGGCGAACTAACTGGCGCTTCTGGGGCGAAATTCAAGAGATTCATGCGATAAAAGGGATATTGGCAAATCCCGGCGCATCGTCGGTTTCGCGGACGCGGCGAAATCCACATAGGAAAGACCGAAAACCTACCTAGGAAAAATCGAAAACCTACCTAGGAAATTTCCATTTCATACGTTGGAAATTTCGAAAGCCTACGTTGGAAATTTCCGTCCCCTCGGGAGGAGGTTCAACATTGAATGTCAAGGGACAGCACAATCGCCTGCTCTCGACAAGTCAAGAGCTCCCCGTTCCGCATTTCCAACGGCACGGGGAGCCCCTGAGATCTCGCTCGTCGTGCGTCAGCGGATATTTACGACCGTCGAGCCGACCTTCTTGATCGCCGCCGTGCCGTAGCCCTTGCCGCCGAGGACGACGCCGGAGACCTGCACCCTCGTTTTCTTCAGCTTGCCGCCCGCCAGCGAGTACGCCGTGAACGTGCCGGAGAACGTCGCCTCCTTCATCTTGTACTTCAGCTTCAGTCCTGAAGGATTGGTGCCAAGGCCGGCCGGATCAATTCCGCTCTTGTCCTTCAGCAGCTTCACCTTGCCGGGCTTGTCGACGTCAAACGCAGTGCCCTTCATGCGCACCGCAAGCCCGTCTGGCAGAAGGTCCGGCATAAGCCCGGGCACCATGGCCGCCAGCGCGTCCCTGTCCAGACGCAGCGCCGCGCCCGAGTCGAGGAACGCGCCTGTGCGGGCGTTCTCTATAAGGGCGTATGCGCCGCCCATCAGGTTGCCGCATTCGACGGAGCCGTCTTCGCAGAGCCACACGAGGCACGCGACCGACGACGTCTTCTTCGTCCACGACACGGCTATCGCGCACTCGTGCTCGCCGACGAGCATCTGGCTCTTCGCCGACACGGCGGTTCCGTCCGCCAGCGATCCCTTCGCCTTGACAACGCCCTTCGCGCCGACGTCAAGCGAAAGCCCGTTCCATCCGCGCGACTCCAGGCCAGGCGTCTGCCATGCTACGACATACGACCCCCGCCACTTGTTGAGAGCCTGCGCCGCCCTCATCTTCGATTCGGCGTCCTTCGCCGCGAACACGTTGCGCGACCCGTCGATCACGTACCGGCCGAACGTGCCGGTCATGGACGAGAACCCGAGCGACAGCGCGAGGGACTGGCCGTCGGCCTTGAACGAGCCGTCGTAGGTCGATCCCTTGACCGTAACCTTCTTCTGGCCCGCGACCAGCAGGGTGATGGTAAGCTTCGAGACTCCGGTCTTCCTATTAGGCTTTCCGGCCTTCACGTTGACGGTGCCCGCAACTGCGTCGCCTGCCGCGGGGTCGATGAGGTAGCCGTCGTACTTCGCCGCTTCCTCGAGGTGGAACACAGCGTCCGTGTACCAGAGCACACGCCTCTGCCATTTCGCGTGAAGCGTGAGGTCGGCGGCTATGACTTCGGTGTTGCGCGTCACCGGTTCGCCCGAGAAGTCGGCGTGCTCGTACCAGCCGCCGAAGAGGTAACCGGGCCTCGAAGGCACGGGCAGCACTCCGTAGTACGTGCCGATGTCGTAGTCCGCGCCGTCCTCGCCGACGATTCCGCCGGCCGGATCGAACGTCACGTGGAAACGCGTCTGCGCAAGCCGTCTCTCGAGGAGTCCGATGTAGTTGCCGCGCCCGGTGAAGGAGAGCGTCATCGCGCCGGACGCCTCCTCCGTCCAGACGAAGTCGTAGTCAGAAGGCGGCACCTCGTGCCCGAGGTCGTCGACAAGGACCGGGACTGGAGTGCGCACGCCGCCGGATGTCTCGAAGCGAAGCGAGCCCAGCGACGCCGAGGCGAGGCTGCGCGGCGAGACGGTGACCGTCGCCATGTTCGTGACGGACTCGAAGCCAGCCGCGGAGAGCTCGTACCAAATCTCCGCCGCTTCAATCGCGTTCGTGAATACCGGCTTCTCGTCCGTGAACGGACCCGCCGCCGTCCGTGCATAGCGCTCCTTCGCGCCCGACGGAGGATTCGTCACCTTGACGGAGATCGAATGCCCTGCGCCGTCGTAGACCGCGACGACGCTCGCAGGGTTGTCGCGCCCGGACTTGGCCCCGCCCTCGGTCTCGATCTTTGGCAGAACGGCGACTATGACGAAGTTCACGACCGCGACAGCGCCGTTCACCGTCGCTCCCTCGCGCGCCACCCACTCGTACATCACAGGGTCCAGCAGCGTCATCGTCACGGGATAGGAGCCGGGCCGCATCTCGCTTGGCGCCGAGACGGAGTAAAGTGCGGACGTCGGCACCTGCGGATCGATCACCGAGCCTGTGTAGTCGACGGACGGCACGTCCGGCACATCCACCCTCG
>JAEEZC010000360.1 GCA_016288465.1 Verrucomicrobiota bacterium
GACGTTCTCAAGCCACGACCCGGCCGCCATTCTGAGCGTGCGGTATGTGCCTGCGGACTGGATCACGACCTCTTCGCGAGTCGAGCCCGTGCCGATGAGCATCGCCTTGAGATTGGGTCCCCACTGATTCGTAGTCGCATATACTCCAGGCGCAACGTAAATGGTGTCGTTGGCAGTCGCGCGGACTATGGCCTTGTCAAGCGACGCTAACGGCTGCGCCGCGTTCATGCCGTCGTTCGAGTCCGACGCGCCGGCCCCAGAGCCGACATACCAGTCTGTTGCCGCAGCGCTCAACGCGGTCGAAGCCACAACCGCCGATGCCAGCCGCCTAAAGAACACATGACCCATCTGTTACCCTCCTTATTATGCGCAGGCGACTTCATGTCCCCTGCTGACAGTGCGAATTGTAGCAAACTTGCCGCAACATAAACTTTCTTAAACCGACGCTATGTTGCAACCAAAACCGAAGGCCGTTCTTGCGGACGGAACGCTCCTTGTGATAGAATATGCGTGCAAGACGATGGATACGATATTGTTCATAACGGACCTTCATTCCGGCTCACGGGTGCGAGAGCTCGTAGGCACGCGGGACGTATGCTCCCAGCTCGGCTACCATGTGGAGGAGATCGAGACCTCACGCCTTGAAGCGTCCTTCGAAGACGTCGTCAGATACTGGTCGCCCGTCGGCTGCATCCTCGAAGGCTCCGCTAACAACATCACCGAAACCGACGCGTTCGAAGGCATTCCGGCCGTGCATCTCGACCCCTGCGACAAGATACTCGACTCGCCGACCACGTTCACCGTCACAAACGATTCGGAAGGCATAGCGGACCTCGCCGTAGCCGAGCTTGCGAAAACGGAATGCGTGCACTTCGCGTTCATCGGCTGGACGCACAGGGTCGGCTGGAGCCGCCGACGCGAACTGCGCTTCTGCGACCTGCTGAGGCGGATGCGGCGCAAGTTCAGCGTGCTCAACGACCCATGGACGTTCGGAAACAAGGCGGACTTCGCGTCCCGTCTAAGTCCGTTCCTGGCAGAACTGCCGAAGCCGTGCGGCATCTTCGCGCCGAACGACGACTTCGCCGCCGCGATACTCGACATATGCGCAATGGACGGCATACGCGTGCCGGGAGACGCGTTCATAGTCGGAGCGGACGACGACCCCGCGTTCTGCGACAACCTCAGGCCGTCGCTCTCCAGCGTGAGGCCGAGCTTCGCCGAGGGCGGGCGCATGGCAATGCGACTTCTGGCGCGCCTGATCGCGAACCCCTCGCTTCCGGTCGAGAAGTGCGTGTACCATCCTCTCGGTCTGACATCGCGGCTGTCGACGCGGCGCATCGCGGCCCACTCGAAACGGGTTCTCTCGGCGCTGGACCTGATACGCAGAGAGGCATGCAGCGGGCTGAAGGCCTCCGACGTCGTCAAAGACTTCGGAACGTCCGAACGTCAGGCCGAGATCGAGTTCAAGGCCGTCACCGGCAAGAGGATAACGCAGGAGATAACTGACGTCCGCTTCGAGCGCGTCATGGAGCTTCTCTCGCGTCCGTCGCAGGCGATCGCCCCGATTGCGAACCTGTGCGGCTGGGACTCGGACATCTACCTGAAGCGGCTCTTCAAGCAGCGCACCGGCATGACGATGCGCGAGTGGCGCGCAAGCCATCTGGCGAAGCGATCCTAGCGGGCCCCGTCTGACGAAACGCCTGTCGCGGCCTCGGATATGCCGAGCGTGAAGCCCTCGTTGTAGTTCTGCGGCGGCTGCGGCCTGCCGAGGCCCGCGCCCTTCCTCATCATCGCCTTCAGCTCTTCGAGGTGGTTCGAGTACACGTCGCGGGGCGTGCACCTGTGCCGCGCGCAGATCGTAGCCGCCATGCCGACGACCTCGCCCATCATGCCTGTAGTGCGCATTACGCGGACGGTTCCGAGCGCCGCGTGCGTGACGGATATGTCGCGCCCCGCCATGAAGAGATTGGGAACGTTGCGGGAATAGAGCGCGCGATACGGAATCGGGCACGACTTCACCTTCTTGTGGACTGTCGCGGCGCGGAACGGCTCGCCGGCGTACTTCGTCTCCTTCTCCAGCTTCGGGAAGTGGAGGTCGACGCTCCAGCTCGTAAGGCACGTCGCATCGGGATAGCTCGTCTCGCCGTCGACGTCTTTCTCGCTGAACACGACGTCGCCGAGCAGTCTGCGGCTTTCGCGTCTTCCCGCGATGAATGCGACCCACGCAAGCTCGCTCGACGCGAACCTGTCCTTCGTCCTGGGCGAGTTCTTCACATGCGCCCAGTTTGAGTAGACGACGAGCATGCCGTAGTCGCGTATGCGCTCGGCCTCGGCGATCGGGTCGCGTCCCATGCCGGTCTCCCAGTCCCAGTCTCCGCGCATCGCGGCCGTCGCGTTCTCGTCGGAGAGCTCGATCATCCACGGCTCGCGGGGGAAGTGCGAGGGGCCCTTCGCCGCAGCGTACCACTGTATGCTCGAGCCCATGGTCATCATGTCCGCCTTCGCCGGAGCGCTCGCCTCGCCAGTCTCCTCGCGCGATTCGCGTCCGATGCGGTAGTCCGCGCCTGCGAGAAAGCCGATCGTTCCGTCGCCTGTTGCGTCGACAAAGAGATCTGCGGCAATTTCGACGGCCTCGCCAGTCCTGACGTCCACCGCGCCGACGGACGCGATCGCGTCGCCGCGTTTCCCGACGGACATCGCCTTCGTGTTCAGGAGAAGCTCGATGTTCCTCTCGGCCCTGACCACGGCTAGCTTGCGGTCGTCTTCGTAGACCGACGCCGCCTTCGCGTTTCCGCCGGCGGCAGGTCCGATTTCAGAGACGACGTCTCCAAGGCGCGGATACGGGCCGAGATTCTGGCGTCCGCCGAGATGGACGCGCACCTCGCTCGAATTGTTGCCTCCCAGTACGGGCCTGTCCTGCACAAGTACGGTCCTGAGTCCGCCACGCGCCGCAGTGACCGCGGCGCATATTCCCGCGACGCCGCCGCCGATCACGGCGACATCCGCAGCGATCCGCCTCGTCGGACGCGGTGACGCGCACGCGCTGTCGAAGACGCCCTCACGCCATTCGCCGGACTGGACAAGCGCGATCTTGTCGCAGCGTCCGTCGAAGCCCGTCAGATCGTGGAGCGCTACGACATGTTGGCCCTCGGCGAGCGTAACCGTACCGAGCTTCGACCATCGCCAGTCTGCGTCGCCCGACACGCCTCCCTCTGACGCAAGAGGAACGCCGTCGATCAGCACCTGGAAGCGCCCTGCCGGCACGTCGCTCCACCACGCGGTCCAGTTCTTGGTCTTCGCCCACACCTCGTATTCGCACGACCTTGCGACGGAGAATTCGGACGTCGCGTCGGACACGGGCTTGCCGAGTCCGTGCGCCAACAGGTACGGCGAGCCCATTGTCTCCATGAACTGGGAGTCAATCGTCCATCCGCCTAGGCTGTCGAACGCCTCGGTCTCGATGACGACCGGCTTTGCAGCGGCCCTCCTCGTCAGAATGCGCCGCGAGAGAAGCCCGCCTGCGCTGAGCTCGATTACGTTCTCGCCGACGGCAAGCGGCACGTCGCGCCATTCGACCACCTTTACGTCGTCCGGCGACTTCGTTCCGATGCGCTTTCCGTTGACGGACAGCGTCACGTCGCCGCAGTTCGAGAAGCCGACCACGCTGGCGGACTCGTTCGCCGTGTCCGCCATTCTCTGGGAACACACGTGAAGGACGAGGTCCTTCGACCAGTTCGCCTTGTAGAAGAAGAATGCGTCCTTCTTCACCTTGCGGTCGCGAGTGACGAGGCCCTTGTCGTTCACGCCGTTCTTTCCGCCCTCGCGGCGCGCATCTGCGGCGAAATCGAACATCGCCCAGACGAACGCGCCCCATAGCCTGCTCTCCGCTCGTATAGCAGTGTAGTCCGCAGCATGGAGCTGCACCTGCTTCTCCTCGGGATGTATCGGGCCGCCAGGGTCGATCCTCGTCTCCGGCAGCGGGTCAAGATGCTCGAACGGGTTTCCGCCCGCGCCATATTCGGCAATGGCGAGCGTCCTGCGCTCCGTGACCGCGAACCACTTAGAGATGTCTTCGGGCATGGACGTGTCGCCGTACCATCCCGGATACGCGTTGAAGGCGAGCTGGTCGGGGATGTCGTTGAGCCTGCGCATCGCGGGCCTGTCCGACGCCGCGACAACGGGCCGCGTCGGGTCCATCTTCCTTATTGCGTCTCTCGTCTCGCAAAGAATCTCCTCCATCCAGCCGACATTCACCTCGTCCTCGGGAACGTCGTTGTATATCTCGTTGAAAAGGCTCCATGCGAAAACGGATGGATGGTTGCGGTTCTGCGCGATCATCTCGCGCGCCTGCTGAAGGAGGTTGGACCTGAAGCCGGGCGTGTCGCGCAGCCAGTTCGTCGCGGGCAGCTCGCTCCACACAAGGACGCCCTTCTCGTCGCAGATGTCGTAGACGCGGGACGACTGCGGATAGTGCGCGAGGCGCACGGCGTCCGCGCCGAGCTCGGCTATGAGCGCGAAGTCGCGCTCCTCGTCCGCCTCCTTCGCCGCCCATCCGCAGAGCCCGGCGTCCTGATGACGGTTCACGCCCCTGAGTTTGCGCCTGACGCCGTTGAGGTAGAATCCGTCTTCGCGGAACTCTGCCGTGCGGAAGCCGAAGCGCACCTTCACCTCGTCGCCGCTTGCTATGCGGAAGGTCTCCTCGTAGAGCCGCGGATTCTCCGGCGACCAGAGCTCCGGATTCTCCACACGGAAGACGCGCTCCTCGTCCGGTCCGCCAAGCACGCGGATCCTGGCGCGGACGGTCCCGTTCACGTTCACGTCGAGGTCCACGCCGCACGCGCCGTCAGTCACCAGGTCGATGCAGACCGGCGGCGTCTCGATCCACTCCACCTTCCTGTATATGCCTCCGAAGAGCGTGTAGTCGGCGGAAAGCGGCGCGACGTCCTCACTCCACCTGTTGTCCACGACGACCTCAAGCACGTTGTCGGACGGATTGAGGAACGCCGTCGCCTCGACGGTGAAGGCCGTGAACGCCCCGTCGTGCGTTCCCGCGAGGCGTCCGTTCACGTACACCCTGGCCGAGCGCGAGACGCCGTCGAAGCGGACGAACTGGCGCTTGCCGGGAGTCGGCTCGGGCAGACGGCGCGAATAACGCGCGACCTTGCGCACGTATGAGTCGGCCGAGATGGACATGCCGCGCTTCGGCGGCTCGGCGCCGTCCGGCGAACCGTCGGCTCCGTCAAGCGCGTTCCACGTGTGCGGGATGCTCACCTCGTCGCCGTCGCAAAGCCAGCCTGGGCCGGAAAGCGAGACGACTTTGCGCGACGCGCCGGAGGACGAAGACGCAAGCAGCGCGGTCGCTGCGGCGGCAAGCAGCAGGGCTGGCGTTGCAAAGTGCATGTCACCACACTCCTTTCATTCTCTTCTCGTAGAGCTCTGCGCCTATCCTGCGTGCGGCTCGGAAAAGTTCGGGATACGGCCTGTCGCAGACGTCGACGAAGCCAATCTGATACGCCTCTCCGTCGCCGCGTCCGAGAAGAGGCTGGTCGCGGTACTGGAACCAGTGGCAGCCGACGAACAGCGGGTGCTGCAGGCAGCCTTCGACGAAGCGGGTGTAGCTGCGGGCGCGTTCGGTCTGGTCGCAGACTGGGGCGAGTCCGGGCTTGAACATGCCGCGGTCGAAGCAGCCGAAGTGGAACTCGCCAACGAGAATCGGCTTTTCCGCGTCCCTGGCGAACATCTTCTCGGAGAGGTTGTAGACGGAGTTCGCGTAGGCGTTGACCGTCACGACGTCGCAGTACTTCGCGGCCGTGCGCCAGAGGAGACCGGGCTGGCGGAAGCCCACGAATCTGCTGCCCAGGTAGAGCTTGCCGGGCGCGGCCCTGTTCAGCTCCTCGCGGCAGATGCGGAAGTACAGCTCCACGCCCTCCTCTGCGCGCCCTTCGCCGACGTCGGGAATCCAGCGATGGAACTGAAGCTCGTTGTCGATGAAGAACCCGATGCACATCGGATCGCGGGCGGCATGGGCAAGGGACGGATCGGAAGCGAACCTTTCGCGTATCGCGGCCCGCATGCTCTCCTCGAAGCCCGGATCGGAGAAGTCGTAGATATGGAACTTCGGATGGCGCTTCACGCCGCTGGCGCGTTCGAGGACCGAGACGACATACGGCTTCTTCGACTTGAGCCCGAGCTCCGGCGCGCTCCAGTTGCCGATCGTGTTCAGGCCCCACGAATCGAAACGCCTCAGAACAAGGTCGTAGTATTCGTCGTCGAAGTCGCGCCTGCCGAACTTCCTCTCAAGGTTCCATGTGGTGAACGCCATCTTTCCGTCCGCAGGCACGGGCGACTGGTACCAGTCGGGATGCCTGCCGCCGTCCGTAATGTCGGTCATGATGCGAGTCACGTCAAGCCCGACCGAGAAGAAGAGGCGCCCTTCCGGCGTGACAAGCCACCACTTTCCGCCGACCTTCTCTGTCCTGAAGCTGCCGGTCGCCTTGAGCTTCGGGCCGTCCTTCCATCCGCCGAATCGGTCCCACGTCTCCGGCGCGGGCCTGAGCCGTTCGCGCTCGGCCGCAAGGTCCTTGGCGAAGACGTCGTCGCTCTTGACCTTGAAGCGCCAGTCGGCGTGCGCGAACTGGCCGTACTTGTCGATGAACGGCACGTAGCTCTCCGGCTCGACATGCCTCGCAAGGTCAGGCGTCCCTTCGAGGCGGAGGTTCGAAATCCTGAGGTCGGCAAGGTCCTCCACCTCGTCTTCGAATGGCCACTGCATCTGGAAGTGGATGGAGGTTACATGCGCCGTGTCCACGACATACGGGCCTCGCGCGCCCTCCGGCGCTCCGTATATCGACGGATGGGTGAGCAGAAGTCGCATGGTCCCCTTTTCGTGCGGATTCAGCCCGATGCCGGTGTTGACCGACCTGTTCTTCTTCGCTATCGCGACCGCGTGGTCGCCCGAGTCGCCGTCCGCCGCGCCCGCCGACAGATGCATCGTCAGCCTTGCCTGCCGGCGCGGCGAAAGGTTCTCCACGTCAACCGCGAGCCACATGGCCGACGAGAAGTCCTCGCCCGCCCCCGACTCCCACTTTATTCCGGACCCCCATTCCGCGCTCGGGAACCTGACGCGCACGACGTTCCGGCCCTCGCGCTCAAGCCTGGCCTTGTGCACGGCGTGGAAGTCGTCGAGTGTCACGGTCGCCGCGGCGCTCGCTCCGACGAACATCGCCACTGCCGCATGAATGGAGGCCCTTAGCATCATCTTTTCCTTTCTTACCTGAAGACCAAGACAAGACCGGCATTGCGCTGGCATTCGTAGCAGCCGATGTCGATCGCCTTGCCGAACACGCGCGCCCTGCCGGCGAGATCGACGGACACCGCGACGCTCGGCGTATTGCCCTTGTTGAAGAGCGCGCCGCCTGTCAGAGGAGTGAAGTCTCCCCTTCCGAAGTCCCTGAAGATGCCGTCAACCGCCGCCACGTAGCAGTACTGGTTGAACGCGGCGTCGTCCATGACGCATTTGACGACGTTCATGTGGGGATCGAAGCTGACCGAGGTGTACCGGGCCGTTCCCGTCTCGTAGTTGCCCGCGAAAACGGTGTTGCGGACAGTCGTGCTCCAGGAATTGCAGAACGCGCCTGCAGACGCCGAGGAGATCGTCCCGCTGACCGTGTTCGCGGCGACGGTGCAGTTCTCCACCACGGCCTGCTCGTTGCCTCCGCCGAAGCGGATGCCGGCTGCGCCGCGCTTGTCGTCCGCCGAAGGCTCGTATGTGTTGTACACGACGAGCGTGTTGTACATCTTGCCTTTCGAGCCGTAGGGGAAGAAGACCGCACCGCCTGCATAGGCATCGGAACTGGAGGTTCCGGACACGAGGTTGTTGGATACGACGCAGTGCGTGAGGATGCCCGTGCCGGCAAGCTCCACGCCAGCGCCAGCTGCGTTGCCTCCGTCCGCCACCGCAAGACCGCCGCGGATGACGCAGTTGGACACCACACCAGCGACGAGCCGCAGGCAGCCGCCATACTGGTTCCTGACGCATCCGCTCGCGATCGTTATCCTCTCGATTCTGCCGGTGGCGTTGTTCATCTCCATCGTGCGATGGTAGTAGGTGTCGGCCGTGGCGACAGTGTTGCTGACGACGACCGAGTCGGGCGTCGCGCCAACGCCGCGAATAGTGATTGCCTTGTTGAAGGATATCTGGTCGCTGGTCGTGTGGACGCCTTCGCCCAGCAGAAGCGTGTATCCGTCAAGCGCGGCCTGCACTGCGGTCTTGAGGTTGCCGTAGCCAGTCGCAGATGTGTTGTAGGGGAATGTCCCCGCTCCGTTGCCCGGCGTAACGTAGACAGTGGAGGAGGCGACGCGCACATAGCCCTCGTAGACCATCTCGGCGAACTCCTCCTCGCAGTCGTTCGTGGCGCTTATCGTCACAGTGTAGACGCCAGGCTGCGCGTATGCGTGCGCTATCGTCGCCTCGGACGTCGTCGCAGGCTCGGAGCCGTCGCCGAAGTCATAGGTGTAGACGACGTTCTCGGGCGAAGCGGAGTTCTCTGTGACATGCGAGAACGTGACGGAGGCCGGAGCGAAGATCTGGCTGTAGGTGGCGCCCGCAATGCGCACCGTCATGTCCTGCTTCTGGTACTCGTAGCAGCCGATGTCCAGTAGTCCGCTAACGCGCGGCACGCCTGCAAGGTCGGTCGCGGACGCCGATGCGCCGCGCGGATCGGACACGCCAGCATCCACGAGCGCTCCGGTCGGAGACGGGGAGTAGTCGCCATTCGCGTAGTCGGCGAAGGCGCTCGCGTCGATGAGGACAAGGGTCGGGAACGCCGACTGCGAAAGGCGCCCGTTGTCCGACGAGAGCGCGCAGTTCACGAAATCCGCCGAAGCGGAATTCGGCAGGTTGCCTGTCCACTCGGAGACGGCACCGGCCTTGGTGTTGCCGAGGACGACGGTGTTGAAGATGTGCTGCGTATCGCTCCAGGCCCACACACCGTACTGCTCGTTGTTCACGATCGTGCAGTTGTAGAGGTAGGAGGTGCCGCCGAGCAGGACGCCGCCGCATTCGCTGCCCTCGACCAGGCTGTCCTCGACGCTGGCCGAGGAGCTGTACACGCAGAGGCTGCCGCCGTTGTAGCCCGACGAGTTGGCGCCGCCCACGAGGCGGCATCGCGACATCCTAGCCGAGCTGTCCATGTAGACGTTAGCGCCCTTCTTTTCGTTTGCCGTGACGGTGCCGTTGGAAATGACGCAATCGACCATCAGCCCTGCGCCGTTCATACGGACGTTGCCGCCGTCGTTGAGGGCCATTCCGCCGTAGATGACGCAGTTCGAGACCGTACCGCCGTACTGATAGACGTTGCCGCCGATGTTGTCGTCGCAAGTGCCGCCATAGATGGTGCAGTTGCGAACCGTGCCGTTGTCAAGATAGACATTGCCGCCGCGCTTGTGGGTGGTGCCGCCGTAGATTTCACAGTCGTCAATGACCGCAGCGGCATTGTTCACGTAGAGGTTGCCGCCCGCGATATTGCCATTGGCCTTGGCCGTGCCGCCGCGGACGACGCAGTTGGTTATGGTGCCGCCGGACATTTCGATGGCGCCGCCCTTGTCGGCCTGGAACGTGCCCTCGCCGACGACAGTGACGTTCTCAAGCCACGACCCGGCCGCCATTCTGAGCGTGCGGTATGTGCCTGCGGACTGGATCACGACCTCTTCGCGAGTCGAGCCCGTGCCGATGAGCATCGCCTTGAGATTGGGTCCCCACTGATTCGTAGTCGCA
>JAEEZC010000361.1 GCA_016288465.1 Verrucomicrobiota bacterium
CGCTGTTAGCGCGGGAGATGCGCTCGACCGCGCGGAGGCTCGGGCGCGCGAACTCTGCGCGCGCATGACGCTGGAGGAGAAGGCCGGCGAGCTGATGGTCTATGACTACATGGACCTCGGCAAGGATCATTGGCACATCTACACCAACATGGTCTGTCGGAACGAGATCGGCGCGTTGATGCGCGTGCTGAGCGCAAAGGAGACGCGTCGGCTCCAGGAATTCAAGATGGCGAATTCCCGACTCGGCATTCCGCTGATCGTGCATGAGGATATCACGCACGGCTGGGTGACGACGCTTCCGAGCCAGATCGCCATCGCGTGCAGCTGGGACGATGCGGCTATAGAGAAGGCCGAGGCGGTGGCCGCGCGCGAAGCCGCCGCCATCGGCATCCAGCTTACGTATTCGCCGCAGGTCGACGTCTCGGACGATCCGCGCTGGGGCAGAATCGGCTGCACGAACGGCGAGGATCCGTATCTTTCCGGACGCGTCGGCGCGGCTCGGGTGCGCGGCTGCCAGGGGCGTACGTTCGAAGAACTCACGGACGGCGAACACATCATCGCCTGTCCCAAACACTACGCAGGCTACTCGTCGCTGCAAGGCGGCAAGGACTACCGACACAAGGACTTCTCCCGCCGCGAACTTCTCGAAACGCATCTGCCGCCGTTTCAGGCGGCGATCGAAGCCGGTGCGCTTTCGCTCATGAACGCCTATACGGTCTGCGAGGGCGTCCCCTGCAACTTCAACAGCTATCTCCTGAAGGACATCCTGCGCAACCAGTGGGGCTTCCGCGGGCAGCTGATTACGGACTGGACGACGCTCACATTCTCGATCGACGAGGGCGCGGCGACGGATGTCGAGGACGCGGCGAAGCGCGGCCTTGAGGCCGGCGTCGACATGGACATGATCAGCCGCGCGTTCCTCGCGCTGCCCAGGCTCGTTCGCGAGGGCAGGGTACGGGAATCGGATGTCGATGTCGCCGTCGTCCGTTCGCTCGCGCTCAAGTATCTCATGGGGCTTTTCGACGACCCTTACCGCTTCTGCGACGAAAAGAAGTCGCGCGAGGCGCTGATGACGGACCGCAACAAGGCGGACGTCCTTGCGCTAACGCGCGAAACGCTCGTCCTGCTCAAGAACGACAGGGTCCTTCCTCTGGACACCTTGAAGCGCGTCGGGCTGACTGGAACATGGGCTGACGACGACGACGCGCATCGCGGCGGCATGGGCAAGGACATGTTCAACGATTACGACGTGGACGCCGGCATCAAGGAAGAGTCGCGCATGCAGATCGACACGATAAAGACCGCGATGGCGAAACGCTGGGGCGCGAATCTCGACTACGAGCCGATGGACATGCTGAGCGTCGCGCGCGGCCTGGGCGGCGGAATGCCGAAGCCGGATGTCGTGGTGCTCGTCATCGGCGAGCCGACGCACTACACTGGCGAGCGCAGGGGGCGCGCCCGCATCGAGCTGCCCGACTCGGAGCTTGAGAACCTCCGCGCGCTCAAGCGTGCTGGAAAGAAGATCGTCTCCGTGGTGTTCGCGGGACGGCCTTTCATCATGAACGAGATCGTGTGGCTGTCGGACGCCGTGATCCTCGCTTGGTATCCCGGTGCGATGGGCGGGCAAGCCGTCGCCGAAGTCCTGAGTGGAGAGGTGAATCCTTCGGGCAAGCTGGCGCAGCACATCCCGTTTGACGTCGGGCAGATTCCGCTCTCTTATCGCGAGAAGCGCACGTTCATCAACTGTTCCTACGCGGACATCCCGTCCAAACCGCTCTTTCCGTTCGGCTTCGGCCTCAGCTATACCACGTTCGCGTATGGCAAGCCGGTTGCGGACAAGACGAAATATACGGTCGGCGAGAAAGTTCGCGTCCGAGTTCCCGTGAAAAACACGGGATCGGTTGCGGGGCGTGAAGTCGTGCAGCTGTACGTGCGGGACGAGGTGGCGAGCGTGCTGCCGCGCGAACGCGAGCTGAAGGAGTTCACTTCCGTCTGGCTCAAACCCGGCGAGGAGAAGACGATCGAATTCGTGCTTGACGACAATGCCTTTGCTCTCTACGACAAGGATCTGAAGCGCGTCGTCGAGCCGGGGGCGTTCACTATCTACGTCGGGTCTGATTCGACGACCATGAACGCGACGCAGATTTCGCTTAAATAAGAGGGGAAAGAAGATAAAATGGTAGAACTCGGACTGAGCAGAAGAGGCTTTCTGGCGACGGCCTTTGCGGCTTCCGTCGCCAAGGCTGTGGAAGCAAAGGCGGGCGTGCTGGCAAAAGGGAGCAAGCCCAACATCATGTTCGGCGTATTGAGCGACCTGCACATAACGACGCCTGAGTCCACTGCGGCGTTCCGCCGCGCGCTCGTCTATTTCCGCGACAGGGGCGTCGACGCCGTGGTCGTAGCCGGCGATCTCAGCGACTGGGGGCTCAAGAGCGGACTCAAGTGCGTGGCCGACGCATGGTACGACGTGTTCCCGAACGACCGTGCGCCGGACGGCAGAAAGGTCGAAAAGCTGTTCTGCACCGGCAACCACGACTACGACGGCTACTGGTATGGCGACATGACGCTCGACATGCACGTGCAGGGCTATTCCGAAGAGGAGAGCCTCGTGAAGCTCGGCATGAAGAAGTGCTGGGAAGAGGTGTTCCACGAGCCTTTCGAGCAGATCCGCCGCCGGACGGTGAAGGGCTACGACTTCATCAGCTCGGAGTGGAAGGACGGCGCTGACGGATTCAAGGAAGCGGACGCCTGGTTCGCCGCGAACGGCGCTTCGCTCGACCCGAAGAAGCCGTTCTTCGTGTTCACCCACTATCCGTTCGCGAACACCACGTCGGGCAGCGGAGGCAACGCATACTCGGGTGACACGCTCAGGAAGTACCCCAACGCCGTGTCCTTCTCCGGCCACGTCCACTGGACTCTCAATGACGAGCAGTCCATCTGGCAAAAGGAATACACCGCGATCACAGTGCCGTCCATGTCGTACACGACGATTCCGTGGGGCCGCGAGAACGGCGGCGCCAAAAGGAACGGAAAGTGCTCTATGTCGATGCAGTGCCTGCCGGCGCGCGAATTCCATCTGGAGGCCCAGGGCTACCTCGTGTCGGTCTTCGACGACCGCATGGAGGTCGAGCGGCGCGACTTCACGGAAGGCGAGGAGGCGGCGCCGCCGTGGATCGTGACGCCGCCTGCAGGGGATGCGAGCCGCTACGCCCATGCGAACAGCCGCAAGCGCACGCCAGTGCCGCAGTTCCCTGACGGAGCGTCGGTCAAGACCTACACGAGCAACTTCGAGACGCGCAGCTTCAACTGGACGATCATGATGATGCTTGAGTTCCCGTCCGCCCGCGCGCGCGGCGGTCGAGTGTTCGACTACGAGGTGCGGGCCGAGATGGAGGACGGTACGGTCGCCGCCAAGAAGTGCTTCCTGGCGCCGGCGTTCTACAGGCTGGAGCGTGACGAACCGAAGTCCCAGCGGTTTGCCTTCGACGCGATGGACCTGCCTGAACGCGGAAAGTATCGCCTTCGCGTCTATCCGCGCAACTGCTTCGGCGACTGCGGTAAGCCAATCGAGTCTGCGGTCCTTGAAAGCAAGCCGGGAAAGGCCAAGTCGCCGGTGTGGAAGGAAGGGTAGCGGAACAACGAGGGGGGCTGAAGATGAAGTGTGCTTTCTGGACTGCGTTGGCGATGTCTCTGGCTGCGGCGTTGCAGGCTGCTGCGCAGGAAGTCCCTCTAGGCGACTTCGCCAAGGGCGACGGCGGATGGAAGGCTGCGCATCACATGAAGGACGTCGAGGTGTCGGCGGCCGGGACGACGTTCACCGTCACGGGCAACGACCCCTGGTTCCTGGGGCCGAAGGTCTCGATTCCCGCCGCGACCGATGGCGCGACGAAAGTGCGGTTCACCGTCACCTGCGAACCGACGCTCTGCGGCGGCGCATGGGAAATATACCATGACCTCGACGGTAAGGGCTACGACGAACGAAAGAAGTTCGCGCTTCGCGCCTGCGGACGAGAGCCCTACACCCGCTTCTCGGCGTACTTGCCGGTGACGGGCTGCGCGTCTGCGACAGGGAGCTTTCGGATAGACCCCCCGGCCTCGATAGGCGAGCGCTTCACCGTCAAGTCGTTTACCGTGGAGATTGTCAGGCCTGCGTGGTCGTATCGTCCTGCGACGCCGCCTGAACTTGCCCTGCCTGCCAACGCCATAGTTCTCGAAGGGGACGGATGGCGGCTCAGACACGATCCCGCCCGCATGGGCGCTTTCCGCTACGAGTCGCATGGTAAGACGGTCGAAGGCTGCGTTGGCGAGCAGTGCGTTGCCGCGAGGCGGATTGCGGACGAGCCGCCGTGTCGAATTGACTGGGCGTCGGTCAGGCCGTCCGTCAGTCGCGTGCGAGACGGCTTCGCGTTGACGGCGGCGACACGTGACACAGAGGGACGCGCATGGCGCATGACGCGCACGTTCACGAAAGCGGAGAAGGGGCGCGCCCTTGCCATCAGGACGGAGTTCTCGTGCGACGAGGTTCAGGCGCTTCACATACCATACCTCACGCTCTTTGCGGAGCGAGGCTCGGCCGGACACAAGCATCAGGCAATGCTCCCCGGTCTGGAATACCTCGACGGCGAACCGTCTTCCGGCACGAAGGACATCCGAATGCCGGAGGCGAACCGGCTGATTCCGGCCATCCACCGCATCACGGCGCCTTTCGCAGCGCTGACCGATGAAAAGGCATGGCTCGCGGCGGAGTGGGAGATGCCGTGCAGACGGGAGTATGCCGTCGTCTTCGACACGCCCGACCGGCAGTTCAACTCGGGCGGTCATCTACTTGCGTTCTGGTTTCCGGCCGTCGGCGATGCACGTCCCGAATCGGAACTCGACCTTTACGGTGCTGAGCGCTATTCCGGCGGGTCGCATACGGTTGTTCTCCGCGCGGGGAACGGTGCGACCGTTGCGCACGCACTCGCGGCGCTTGTCCGGCCAGGGAGCCTTCCGCCGCGCGACACGATTGACGCGTCCGATGCGCTTGCGCTGCTTTCACATGGGTGGCTTGACTCCACGTTGCGCCAGGGAACGAAGGTGAGCCATGCGGTGGGGTTCCGCCTCAATCAGGCGTCCGACGCGCCGGCGCTCATGAAGTGGCTGGCGGCGCAGATCGAGCGGAGTCCCGGTTCGGACAAGGCCCTCGTGAATCGTCTGCGCGAAACGGCGTCCGCCATGTTCGCCGATGTCGCGCCGAAGGACATAGGCAAGGTGTGCGTATCGCACATCCAGCGCCCGGTCTCTCCGCTGCTGTCCGGCGACATCGGCGCCTGGCTCGATGCGCGCGAGGCTCGGCTGCGCGCCGGCACGACGAGCCTTGCCGAGGGCTATAGAGAATGGAAGAAGCCCAGGCCGGATGCAAAGTACGACTACGGCGAGACGCTTGGCGCCGACAACTGCAACGGCTACACGGCGATGGCGCTGGAGGAGATGCTCATCGACGCCACCTGGAGCGGAGACGAGACTGAAATCGCCCACGCCATTGCCGCGCTCGACAAGGCTCTCGTCCGCTACAAGGGGACCGTTCCGCGTGGCGCGCAGCCCTGGGAAATGCCGCTCCACACGCCGGACATTATCGCGTCCGGACTCATGGTGCGCTGCTGTGCGCTCGGCTACCTGCTGAAGCCCGACGACAGGTATCTAAAGTCGGCGCGGTATTGGGCCTATACGGGTCTTTCGATGGTCTATCTCATGCTGCCGCCGTTCACGTATCCGGATGGAGTGGTGCCGTTCGGCTGCTACGCCACTTGCGGCGTGATGGGCGCGACGCAATGGGATCTCGTAAGCTGGATGGGGCGTCCCGTGCAATGGTGCGGGCTCGTCTATTCCGCCGCGCTTTACGACTACATCAGGCTCTGCAAGCCCGACGAGGCGGCGTTCTGGCGGAAGATCGCCGACGGCATCGTCGCATCCGGAGTCCGGCAGTCGCATCCGTCGAGCGAACCGGATGTGCAGGGCCTGCTGCCTGATTCAGTCTTCATCGACGGACAGACTCGCAATCCGCCGGCGATCAATCCCGGCGACGTGCAGGAGAACCTTGCGGAGATGCTGAAGTCGCCGTACTACGCGCTTAGGGCGTTTCCAGGGAAGGGGCCGGCGCTTCTCCACATGGCCGGCGAAGCCGTTGAGCTTTCGCGGAAGGGGCCTGCGCTTTCCTGCCGCGTCCGCGCATGGCCTGAGACGGAATCGCGGCTCGTGCTCACGCGCATCGACGCGCCGAAGGCCATCGCTCTTGACGGCAAGCCGCTCGCCTTCACGTACGATGCCGCGCGCCGCATTGCCGTCGCAACCCTGCCGTCGTACGCGGAGGGAATGCTTGTGATAAAAGGAGTGGAAGTCAAATGAAGATGGACAGAAGAGAGTTCGTGAAGCTGTCGGCGTGCGCAGCTGTTGCAGGCGCAGGCCTCCGCACATTTGCCGAGCGACAGCCGAAGCCCGGTGACATAAGGGCGCTGCTGCTGCACCTCGGCCACAACATGTGGTGCGACTGGTTCCCTGCGGACGCTGACCCGGCAGCCTGCCCGAAAGCGCCAAAGCCGGACGCCAGGCTCCGCAGCCGTGACGACCTCTGGCTCAAGACGACGGACTACGCCGCGAAGAAGGGCGTGAACATGATAGTGATCGACGTCGGCGAAGGCGTCGTCTATCCGAGCCATCCAGAACTGGCGATTGAAGGGTCGTGGAGCCCCGACAGGCTGCGGGCGGAAGTGCGGCGCCTCAGGGCGATGGGCGTGGAGGCGGTGCCGAAGCTGAACTTCTCCACTTCGCACAATGGCTGGCTCAAGCAGTATCGCCGCATGGTCTCCACGCCGACGTACTACAAAGTCTGCGAGGACGTCCTGCGCGACGTATACGAGATATTCGACAATCCGCGCTTCATCCATATCGGCTGCGACGAGGAGACCTCCAGCCACCAGCTGAACATCCTTCACTATGCCTACATCGTGGCGCGCACGCACGAGTTCTGGATGCACGACTATCTGCATCTCGTGCGCACGGTAGAGGATCTTGGCGCAAGACCATGGTGCTGGAGCGACTACGGGTGGCGCCATCCGGAGTTCCTGAAGCGCAGCCCGAAGAGCGTCGTGAAGTCAAACTGGGACTACGACGAGTGGTGCGACGGCATCGAGACGAAGAAGAAAAAGAAAAAAGATCTGGGAGGAATTAGGCAGTGATCAGACCTGCAAAAGGAGGGAGTAGACAGAGTTCGATGAGGCGCGGA
>JAEEZC010000362.1 GCA_016288465.1 Verrucomicrobiota bacterium
CGCCGGAGTGGACTTCGGGGACAAGCCGAGCGAGTCCGGCTCGCTGCGGGTTACGACCTCCGGCGGCACGGCGACCTTCGCCATCCGCTACGCCGCGCACTAAGCCGTGCGCAACGTGTCGCCAGTTCCAGGGAAGACAAAAGGCCCTTGGAGCTGGCGATGTTTTATTTGCGGCGGTCGCGCGTGCCAGTACAAGGGGACATTTGGGACATATGGGACGGAATGGCGGGGCACAAGACGCTGGAGCGTTTCGTGTCGGTTCGTGTCCGGCGATGCGAAGATACGGCGCATCGTCGTGGTCGCGCGCAAGCGCAACAGTTACGCGACAGTGCAAGGGAACGTTAGGGACGGAACGGGGGTAGGGGCGTCGGACGGCTGAAGGGGGCAGCATGGGTGGGGCGAAGACTCCGGCTTCCGCGCAAATTCTGACGCGGCTTCCTTGACTTTCGCCAACAAAAAACGGTATAATCACATCTAACTGTCTCATTTTGAAGGAGAGGACCGATGGAAGACCTGCAGAGTCTCTTGGAGAAGATAAACCGCGACGGCGTGGAAAAAGCCGACGCCGAGGCGAAGAAGATCGTCGCGGAAGCGGAAGCGAAGGCGGCCGCAATTGTGGGCGAAGCGCGCGCCGAGGCCGAACGCACAAGGACGCAGGCAGAGAAGGACGCGGCGAGCTATGCCGCGCACGCCGCCGAAACGGTGCGCCAGGGCGCGAGAGACATCGTGCTCGGCGTCGAGGCGTCCGTGAGGTCGCTCCTCGAGAAGCTGCTTGCGAAGAACGTCGAAGCGGCGCTTGCGGACGAGAAGACCGCTGCGGCGCTCGCGGCGGAGGCGATCAGGGAGCTTACGGGCCCTGGCGAGATAACGTGCGCCCCGAAGCTCGCGGCGGCGCTCCGCGCGCAGCTCGCGGCGAAGGGAACCTTCACGGTCGCCGAGGACGAGTCCGTCGGCGCCGGCTTCTCGGTCAAGGTCGACAAGGGCCGCGTAGAGAGCTCGTTCACGGCCGAGGCGATTTCCGCGGAGCTCGCGCGCAGGCTGAGGCCCGACCTCGCGAAGCTTCTGAAGGCCTGAGACAGCGGAGGCCGCCGGCAGTGTCAATAGACTACATCGTTGCGAGCCTGCCTCCGATTGCGTTCGGGGAGCCCGCGCCCATGACGTGGGGCGAGTTCGCCGCGGCATGCGGCGGCGAGGAGTCCGCCGCGTTCCGTCGCGTGAAGAAGACGATCGGCGAGGGCGAATGGCGCGACATCGAGGTCCAGCTAAGAAACGCCGCGGCCGAGGCGAGGACAGGCGGCCGGGCGCACTCGAGGGCAGCCGAGGGATGCTCGCTCTACTGGCGCGACCGGATCGTGCAGTGCTTTGCGGAGAAGGACGTCGCAAGGCGCGACGAGGCGCTCGACAAGGCGTGGTGGGACGCGGCGGGCGAGCTCGTCCCTCCGACTTCGCCGCTGGGCGCGGGGGCGCTCGCGGCGTACGCCGTGCGGCTCAGGATAGCGCTGCGGCGCTCCGCGATCTCGTCCGAGAGCGGGTCCGCGGCATTCGAAAAGCTTATCACCGAAACGAAAATGGACTTCCCGAAATGACAGCAAAAGGAAGAATCACCGTTGTAAACGGCAACATGATCACCGTCGCGTTCGACGGCGCCGTGGCGCAGAACGAGGTCGGCTACGCGGTCTGCGGAGACAAGCGCCTGATGGCGGAGATCGTGCGCGTGAGAGGCGACCGCTGCGACATGCAGGTCTTCGACGCGACGACGGACCTCATGGTCGGCGACGCGGTCGAGTTCACAGGAGAGCTTCTCGCGGCGGAGCTCGGGCCCGGGATGCTTGCGCAGGTCTACGACGGGCTGCAGAACCCGCTCGCGGAGCTTGCGGCCGAGGCCGGGAAGATTTCGAAGGACGCGGGGTTCTTCCTTCAGCGAGGCATGTATCTGCCGGGGCTTCCGCGCGACAGGAAGTGGGATTTCCATCCGCTGGCCAAGCCTGGCGACAAGGTCTCCGCCGGCGACTACCTTGGCTGGGTGACCGAGGGCATCTTCGACAACAAGACGATGCCGGGCCACAAGATCATGGTGCCGTTCGCGATGCGCGGGCAGTACACGGTGAAGGCGCTTGCGCCGGCCGGCGACTACACGGTCACGGACGACATAGCGACGCTTGCCGACGCATCCGGCAGGGAGGTGAAGGTGCAGATGCTCCAGCGCTGGCCGGTGAAGGTGCCGATCAAGTGCTTTGCGGAGCGCCTCGCCCCCGAGAAGACGCTTGAGACGACGGTCCGCACGATCGACACGTTCTTCCCGGTCGCGGTCGGGGGAACGTACTGCATTCCGGGGCCGTTCGGCGCGGGCAAGACGGTTCTCCAGCAGACCACGGCGCGCTACGCGAAGGTGGACGTCGTGATCTCCGCCGCGTGCGGCGAGCGCGCCGGCGAGGTCGTGGAGACGCTGAAGGAGTTCCCCGAGATCACCGATCCGAAAACTGGCCAGTCGCTCATGAAGCGGACGATCATCATCTGCAACACGTCGTCGATGCCGGTGGCCTCGCGAGAGGCGTCGGTGTACACGGCGGTGACGCTTGCGGAGTACTTCCGCCAGATGGGCCTTGACGTGCTGGTGCTGGCGGACTCCACGTCGCGCTGGGCGCAGGCGATGCGAGAGCTTTCGGGGCGTCTGGAGGAGATTCCGGGCGAAGAGGCGTTTCCGGCGTATCTCGAGTCGCGCATCGCGGCGTTCTACGAGCGCGCCGGACGCGTGAGGCTCAGGAACGGCTCGTCGGGCTCCGTCACGATCGGCGGCACGGTTTCGCCTGCGGGCGGCAACTTCGACGAGCCCGTGACGCAGGCGACGCTCAAGGTCGTCGGCGGGTTCCACGGCCTCTCGCGCGCCCGCTCCGACGCCCGCAGGTATCCGGCGATCGACCCGCTCGACTCGTGGAGCCACTACAACTCGGTCATCGAGCAGCCTCGCGTCGAGTGCGCCCGCGCGATACTGCGCAAGGGCAGCGAAGTCGGGCAGATGATGAAGGTCGTCGGCGAGGAGGGAACGTCCCTGCCAGACTTCACGACCTATCTGAAGGCCGAGTTCCTCGACGCGGTGTATCTGCAGCAGAACGCATTCAGCGAGTCCGACGCCTCGACGCCCACCGAGCGCCAGAGGGTCATGTTCGACGTCGTCGAAAAGGCGCTGCTCGGAGAGTACGCGATCGCCGACAAGCCGGGGATGCGCAGGTTCTTCATGGACCTCCAGCAGACATTCATCGACTGGAACGACAAGCCCTTCGAGTCCGCCGAGTTCAAGGAGCTCAAGGCGGGGCTGGAGAGGAAGATATCCGAAGCGTCGGTCCGCAGCTGACCGCAACAGAAAGCAAAAGCCATGTTCAACAACAAGGTCTACCACAGAATCGACGCTCTCTCGGGCTCCATCGCGACGCTTCGCGCCGAGGGCGTCAGGTACAACGAGATCGCGGAGGTCGAGAGCCGCGCCGGAGTTTCGCTGGCGCAGGTCATCAAGCTGGACGGCCCGAACGTGACGCTGCAGATATTCGCGGGCGCGCGCGGCGTCGACACCGCGGCCAGGGTGCGCTTTCTCGGCGAGACGATGAAGGTGCCCTTCTCCGAGGCGCTTCTCGGCCGCGCCTTCACGGGAGCGGGAGTGCCGCGCGACGGAGGGCCCGCGATCGACGAGAATCCGTCTCCGATCGGGCAGCCGTCGGTCAACCCCTCGAAGCGCATCATGCCCAACCAGATGGTGCGCACGAACATCCCGATGATCGACCTGTTCAACTCGCTCGTGAAGTCGCAGAAGCTGCCGATCTTCGCGAAGGCCGGCGAGCCCTACAACGAGCTTCTCGCGCGCATCGCGCTGCAGGCCGACTCCGACGTCATCGTCATCGGCGGCATGGGGCTGAAGTACGACGAGTACCTGAAGTTCCGCTCGACGCTCGACAAGTCGGGCGCGCTCGCCAAGACGGTCATGTTCGTGCACACTGCCGCGGACCCGACCGTCGAGTGCATGCTGGTGCCCGACGTCTCGCTCGCCGTCGCCGAGAAGTTCGCGCTTGGCGGCAAGGACGTCCTCGTGCTGCTGACGGACATGACGTCCTTCGCCGACGCGATGAAGGAGATCGCCATCACGATGGAGCAGATTCCCTC
>JAEEZC010000363.1 GCA_016288465.1 Verrucomicrobiota bacterium
GCGCAAAGCCCCTCAAATTCTGCGAAGCGGTAGCGAGAGCCCAAACCATTGGAGTTTCTTCTATAAGCGCCAAGGGTCTGTCTCTCTAGGTCTTGTGAGAGCCCAAACCATCGGAGTTTCAGCCTTTCAGCCTTCCGCATCTCTTCCTACGCGGATTTTCGTGTCGCAATTCGGGCACGTCACGTAGGAGTCGACCTTGGACTGGCATTTGCGGTCCTTCTTCTTTGCCTCGGGCTTGGCCATCGCCTCGTCCTCGAGCGCACGATGCGCGAACTTGGACTGCGTCTCAAGAAAATGGCCTACGGATGGAAGGATGCGGGGCTAAACAAGGTGTCGAGCATCCTGCTCAAGATGTTCGCAGACGATGAATCATGGCAGGCATATTGGAAGGAGCGCATGAACATCAACCGGAAAGTGTTCCTGTACTTCAAGCTCATCAGAAATTGATGCTACCACAACAGGCAGCTTGGAGCGTTGGCCTTACCAAACTTTGCGACATTATCAAATTTGTGATAATGTCGCAAAGTTTGGTAAGACAAAATGAACGCATTTCGCACCAAGTCCCTGTGAAATAAGGCCATGATGATAAAAAAGAAGCGAATAATCGGTGCTTTGGGCGCAATGTCGGAGTTTGGGTATAATTACACTTGTCGAAGGGTTGCCCTACGCACGATATTTGTGAAATCGCATCATAATCCACAGGTTATGGTGAGATATCTCAGAACAATCAGTGCATAAAGGAACAAAACGGCGCAAATCCTTTACCAAACTTTGCGACATTATCAAATTTGTACGATTCCTTCTTTTGCAGGCGGCAGCATCAATCAATATGTCGAAGACAACTTATCGGTTCGTTCCCGTCCAGGATTTCTCGAAGGCATGGACAGATGCGGAGTTGTACAAAAAGTACGGGCTTGACGAGAAGGAGATAGCGTTCATCGAGTCGATGATACGCCCGATGGAGGGGGATCGGTGATTCTGCCGTTTGCGCGGCATCTCGGCGAGGGCGTGCAAGGGTCAAGACCCGGCGCGATGGGCGCGAGGCCTGAAACGACGAGGTCAATCATTTCATGGCAGCGGTCGTAGAGCATTTTTCGGGTGGGCTTATGGGAAGAGGCTTCGTAGAGCGAGAGGAAGAGCATTCTTCCGTTTGCGCAGAAGCGTTCCTTTTCTCGCGGCGGATGCCAGCGAGGAGGGAATCCCTCCGGCGAGAGAACGATCCAGGCGCCGCCGGCTTTGACGATGGCGTTGCCGCATGCCTTTTCGAGCGTGCTCATGAAGGTGGAGACGCCGGCTCCGCCGGGTCCAATGCGCGAAGCGGCGGCAACAAGGGCGTTCCATTCCGGCGAACCCGTCTGCGTCGCGCGGTGGCCTTTGATCGGAATGAGAACGGGGAGGGCGAGAAGGTCGCAGTTTCCGTATGCGAACCATTCGCGGCCGAGAAAGGAGACGCTTCGAACCTTGCCGAAGAAGCACGCGTTGCTGCGGCGGAGGGCGGCGCGCGCAGGGTTTTCGCGGATGTAGCGTCGGAAGGCGGCGAGCTGGCCGTCGCGTTTGACTATCCAGTCGTGCCATTCGGGTTGGAAGACAGGAGGCGGCGCAGACGCGCCGCCGCGCAGCACCCCGGTTTCTCCGATGACGCGCCGACCCTGCGCAGACGCGCAGGGGGCGATGCCCAGAGTTTTGCGCGTTGCCGCGTCTGCGGCAACAACCCGCCAGTAGTCGGCTCTAAGTGCTTTCATGAGCTGGCTGACAATTCCGCCAAGCGCCACCCTGTCAGAAGTTGGCTTTATCTTTATCATCAGGTGGATGTGGTCGGGCATGACCACAAACGGCGAGATTTTCTCGATGCACCGCCATTTGCGGTGGAAACCGTCTATCGTATTCTCGAAAGCGACGGTAATCGAATTTTTCTCAAGCTGCCCGCCTTCGCCGATAGCGGAGAAATCGGCGAGCCCCGGCAGACGCTTGAGCGTCACCATGTAAAAGAAGGGCGTCTTGTAGTCGAATTGATAGAGTCTTGGCATGGGCTTATTATAGCATTTCGCGCTTTGCGGCGCTTCTCTGCGCACAGAGGCGCGCCGAAATTTCAAAACGGTATTTTTCGAGTTGCCGCGTCTGCGGCAACAAAATGAAAGGGGGAATCGAAAATGAACCTTGAAACACACTACAAGGAGCCGAGAATATACGCTTTCACCCTTGAATCGCGTCCGGGCTGGATTAAGGTCGGATACACTGACAGGCAGACAGTCGCTGAGCGCGTTAAGCAGGAGACGCAGGTTCTCAACGTGCGCTACAGGATCGAAGTCGACGAAAAGGCGCAGACGGACGACGGACGGATGTTCGGCGACAATGCTGTGTTCAGAGTCCTCGAAGAGAAGATGGGCGTCCTACGCGACAGCCGGGTTGATTCCTCTTCAGGCAAGAAACGCGGCAAAAGGCCCGAATGGTTCAAGACTGATGCTGGTCACGTCAATTTAGCGATCAAAATGCTGCAACGCATGACAGCGGGAGCAAGTGACGCCGCGAAGGCAGATTTCGCAATGCGACCCGAACAGGCGCGAGCGGTCGAAATGACGGCGGAGTATTTTCTGGCTCATCCGAAAGTGCGCGGCGGACAGCCGCCGAGTTTCCTTTGGAATGCCAAGATGCGTTTCGGTAAAACTTTCGCCGCCTATCAGGTCGCCAAGACGATGGGCTGGAAACGCATTCTCGTCATGACGTTCAAGCCGGCAGTCAAGGACTCCTGGCAGCACGATCTGGAAAGCCACAAGGACTTTGCCGGGTGGAAGTTCGTCTCGGGAGGCGGTCGCATCGATCCCAGATGTGACGCTCCTGTCGTACTGTTCGGCTCGTTTCAGGACTTTCTGCAACTGGACTCCCGCACGGGAGATTACAAGGCGCGGAACAAAGAGGCGTTTAAAATAGAGTGGGACTGCGTCATCGTCGACGAATACCACAATGCTAGTTCAAGTTCAAAAGGGTCACTTTTGTAGAAGATGTTGTTGTATATGATTGGCGAATGCGCGATGGGGCCTTGTCCCCGAAAGAAGATGGGTTGGGCTAGGCTGGTTCGCAACGCCAAAATTGTGGCTGAGTGGGCGTAGCCCCAAAGGATCAGGTACGCCGAGCAAAACTCGGCTGAACTAGCAGAATGAAAGGAGTCTGCACTGTAAAGAAGTCAGCATACAGTTAGTCCGAAAGGGTCAGCAACTGTCGAAGACGTTACTGTATATGATTGACGAGGCAGACGGGGACAGCATGCCTGTTCCGAAGGCCGCAAGAGCATCCACGGCTCGGAGATTCTCATAAACAACTTTTGCGGCTTTTTTGCGGCTATTCCTCGCGCAGCGCTCTTTTCGCAAGCCACTTCCGTGTCTCCGAAGGCGTTTCGGTGTTTTCGGTGGTTGAGAATTGCCAAGTTTTGTCACCTTTCATATGCCACCTTTCACCTAACTTTGGTATAATACGCAGGATGAAAAACACATTGTCAATCGTGGCCGCGATCGCCGCTCTGCAGACGGCGCTCATGACGGCGGCCGCGCCAAGCGCGAATGCGGGCGGCTCGAGAGTGATTGTACTGCACACCAACGACACGCATTCGCACATCGACGACGGCCGCGTGGCTTTTTCTGAGATCGCGGCGGAAAAGGAGAGGCTCGAAGCTGCTGGCGAAAGCGTCATACTGGTCGACGCCGGCGACTATGTGCAGGGCACGGCGCTGGGAGGCTTCGACAAGGGACGCAGCGCGATCGAGATAATGAACGCGGCGGGATACAACGCGGCGACGCTTGGCAACCACGAGTTCGACTACGGAATCGCGACGATGCTGGAAAACGCCTCGCGCGCGACCTTCAGGACGGTCAGCTGCAACCTTGTGCACAGGGAGTCGAAGTCCGACGAGGGAAGGCTCGTGTTCCCGGCATATACGGTGGTGACGAGCGGGACGACGCGCGTGGCGTTTGTCGGCGTGACGACGCCGACGACGCTCGTTTCCGCGAAGCCGTCGACGTTTCTCGACAGGACTGGAGAGTGGAGGGAGTACGACTTCATCGCCGGCGAACGCGGGAAGGAACTCTACGCAGCGGTGCAGAAGGCCGTGAACGAGGCCGCCGCGCATGCGGACTACACGATTGTGCTCGGCCATCTCGGCATATCGCCCGACTGCGCCGACTACATGTCGACGGACGTGATCGCCCACACCACCAACTTCGTGGCGCTCGTGGACGGGCATTCGCACACGGAATACACGGGCTCGCGAGTGAAAAACGCCGCGGGGAAGGACGTGATACTCACGCAGAGCGGAAGCTATCTTGGCGTCCTCGGCTTTCTTGTGCTGGAGGACGGCATGTGCACGACGGCGGGGACGATCTACTCGCGCGGCAGAAGGAACGAGCGGGTGGCGGGCCTGGAGAAAGGGCTTTCCGAAGCAGTCGAGAGCCAGCTCGGAACCAAGATCGCAGTCGCGTCGGAGTCGCTTTGCTCGTATCGTCCAGGCACTAGTGAACGACTTGCCAGAAAGGAGGAGTGCTCTGCGGGAGACTTCGCGGCGGATGCGGCCTGGTGGTACTCGACGTGGAAGGAGGGGCGCAACTGCGACTTCGCGCTCGTAAACGGCGGCAACGTGCGCGCGGACATCCAGAAGGGGGATGTGACGCTCAAGGCCCTGCGGACCGTACAGCCGTTTGGCGGAGACATAGGAATAGTGGAGGCCAGCGGGCGCCAGGTGCTCGACGCGCTGGAGTTCGGCGCGCAGGCGGTTGGCGACGGCGAGTTCGGAGGGTTCGTCCATGCGGCTGGGCTGAAGTACACGATCGACAGCACGATCAGATGCAGCGTGCGCGTGGACGGGACGGGATCTTGGATGTCGGGTCCGTCGAACGGCGTATACAGGGTAAAGGACGTGATGGTCTACGACCGCAGGGCCGGCGGGTTCGTTCCGCTGGACCCGAACGCGATCTACAGGGTTGCGGGGAACGCCTTCACGCTTGTGGAGGGCGGGGACGGATTCTCGATGTTCCGCAGCGCGAAGAGAGTCGAGAACGGCCTTGCCACGGACTATCTCGTACTAGCCGACTACGCGAAGTCGTTTGCGTGCGGGAAGGACGGCAAGCCGACCATTTCGTCCGAAGGCTCGCCGCTTGGAAGGCTTTCGGGTTATCCGATCGACTATGCGTATCCGCAGGGAAGCGGACGAATAGTGATTCTTGGTGCAAAACGCTAGCGAATTTTGGTATAATCAGAGCCCGTGAACAACGACTTTCTCGTTTTCGACCATGTGACCAAACGCTTCGGTGCGCTGACGGCCGTAAGCGACGTCTCTCTTTCGGTTAACAAGGGGGAGTTCTTCTCTCTGCTCGGGCCTTCGGGCTGCGGCAAGACGACGCTGCTGCGCATGCTGGGCGGCTTTGAGCGTCCTGACTCCGGGCGAATCTACCTGGAGGGCAAGGACATCACGGACCTTCCTCCGAACCAGCGCCGCGTGCACACTGTTTTCCAGAACTACGCGCTCTTTCCGACGATGACGGTCTGGGACAACATTGCCTTCTCGCTGCGTCTTGCGAAGATGCCGAAGGAGGAGGTCGAGGAGCGCGTCTCCGCCATGCTCGAGATGATCCAGCTTTCGGACCAGGCGTGGAAGTATCCGAGCCAGCTGTCCGGCGGGCAAAAGCAGCGAGTCGCAATAGCGCGGGCTCTTGTGGACCGTCCGCAGGTGCTACTGCTGGACGAGCCGCTTGCCGCGCTCGACCTCAAGCTTCGCCAGCACATGCTTCTGGAGCTTGACACGATACACGACCAGGTGGGCATAACGTTTCTCTACGTGACGCACGACCAGGGCGAGGCGATGTCGCTTTCCGACCGCATAGCCGTCATAAACAGGGGGTGCGTCGAGCAGCTTGCGGGGCCGGCCCAGATATACGAGGCGCCGGCGTCGCGCTTCGTCGCGTCGTTCATCGGAGACACGAACTTCTTTCACGGCGAGATTGTGACGGTCGACGGGGACTACTGCTTCATTCAGATAGAGGGCTTCCCGCAGATCAAGGCGTACAACGACAAGAAGCTGTCCGTCGGGCAGGAGGTGGACCTTTCCGTGCGCCCCGAGAAGATCCGCGTGACGCTCACGCCGCCGCCGCCGGAGAAGGGGGCGTCGATCAACGTGTTCCCGTCCAAGGTGAAGGACATTGTGTACCAGGGCGTCTACACGAAGTACTGGCTTGTCTCGTCCGGGCTGCAGATACAGTCGCTGAAGCCGCATTCCCGGTTCCTGCTTGACCAGGAGCCGATCACCTGGAACGACGAGGTGTTTGTCTGGTGGCACCCTGACGACGGGTTCATGGTGGAAGTCGCGAAATGAACGACAATCCCCTGAGAACGCGCAAAGCAGAGTGGCTTGTAACCGCTCCGTCCTTTGTCTGGCTTGCGGTGTTCTTCGCCGTGCCGGCGGTGATAGTGCTGGCGTTCACGTTCCACGGGCACGACGCGTCCGGAGGCGTCGGCGACTGGTCGCTGTCGACATGGCGGGAACTGGTCGACCCGGACTATCCGGCGATCGTCTGGAACACGATAAGGATATCGTTCGAGGTGACGCTCTGGTCGATACTTCTCGCCGTTCCGTGTGCGTATGCGATAGCGAGGATGAACAAGAGGTGGAGGACCGTCGTCGCGGGCTCCATCATGCTGCCGTTCTGGACGAGCTTCGTCGTAAGGGTGTTCGCGTGGAAGACGATGCTGCATCCCGACGGCTGGCTGCAGGCGTGCTACATAACGTTTCTACGCGTCAGGGAATGGCTCTTTGGGTGGCTGCCCGCGGCGCTGCAGCAGGCGCTCGTCTGGGCGGGGCTTGCCTCGGAAGGGCGCGTGGACGTTGCGACGTCGACGATACTTGACTCCGAGTCCGCCGTGGTGCTTGTGTCGGTGTACACGTTTCTGCCGTTTGCGATCATGCCGCTGTACACGGCGGCGGAGAAGTTCGACTTCTCGCTTCTGGAGGCCGCGCGCGACCTGGGCGCGAAAAACTTCTACGCATTTCGCAAGATATTCCTGCCTGGGATACGCCAGGGCCTGGTAAGCGCGGTGCTCATGGTGTTCATTCCGGCGATAGGGTCGTACGTCATACCGCAGATGCTTGGCGGCACGGAATGCGTCCTCATCGGCAACAAGATATTCATGAGGGCGATCCAGAACCGCAACATCCCCCATGCGTCGGCGCTTGCGACGCTGATGGCAGTGAGCGTCCTCATACCGATCGGCATAGCGGTATGGTGGAAGAAGCGGCAGGACGCGAGGGGCCGCAAGCGTCTGGAGGAGCAGACCGCGAGACTCGTCATGACGGGAGGAGGCCGCGCGGGATGAAACGATCGATGTTTTCCGTGGCCGTTCTCGGCTTTGTCCTGGCCTTTCTGTATGTTCCCATTCTGCTGGTCGTGGCGTACGGGTTCATACCGAACGGCATCTCGATGAGCTTCTTCGACGCGAACGGGGACTTCGCCGGGTTCACGGGCAAGTGGTACGCGCAGATATTCTCTGGCCACTACTCGGTAAGGGCGCTTCTGAACAGCTTCTGGCTGTCGCTTACGATTGCGGGGCTCTCCACGGTAGTGTCCTGCGTGATCGGGACCACGTCGGCGCTTGCCCTACACAGATGGAAGGGGCGGCTCCAGTCGCTACACCATGCGCTCGTCTACACGCCGCTCATAATGCCGGACATTCTGATCGGAATATCGCTCCTCATGCTGTTTGTGGCGTGCAGGGTCGACTGCGGATTCTGGACGATTCTTGCGGCTCACGTCACGTTCTGCGTGTCGTATGTCGTCATGACGATACTTGCGCGTCTTCAGGACTTTGACGATCGCATTGTTGAGGCGGCGTTCGACCTGGGAGCAGGTCCATGGTACACGTTCTTCAAGGTCGAGCTGCCGATACTGCTGCCGGGAATCGTCGCCGGAGGGCTGCTAGCGTTCACGCTATCGATTGACGATGTCGTCATAACGTCGTTCGTGAACGGAGCCGGAACGAACACGTTTCCGACCTATGTGTCGTCGATGACGAAGCACTCGAAGAATCTGCCGTCGGTGTTCGCTCTCTCGACGCTCATGCTGATCTTCACGTGTGTTCTGGTGGGCTTCTCGAAGCTGCTGACAATGCGCTCGCAGGTGCCGCAGCGTCGCAGATGAGGTCCGATTCGCATTAAACCGGCTATGAGGATGACAATGAAGAGTTTGGTTCGGTGTTCGGCTGTTCTCGCCATGTCGCTGGCGCTCTGCGGTTGCCCCAGAAGCGAAAGCGACACGCTGAAGATGGCGACGCACGTGTCGTTCCCTCCGTATGAACTCGTCAGGAACGGCGAGATAGTCGGCGTAGATGTCGAAATCTGCCGCGCCGTCGCAGACCGGCTCGGACTTGACTTCAGCGTCGAATCGATGGAATTCGACGCCGTTCTGCCGGCTGTCGTCAGCGGAAAGGCCGATATCGCCGCGTCGGGCATCACCATCACT
Source organism: Verrucomicrobiota bacterium (assembly GCA_016288465.1). Lineage (GTDB taxonomy): Bacteria > Verrucomicrobiota > Kiritimatiellia > RFP12 > UBA1067 > UBA1067. The sequence goes on from JAEEZC010000363.1 coordinate 8,496, forward strand.
GACGAGCGCAAGCGCAATGTGGCGTTCTCGGAACCCTATGCGAGCGCAGGACTTGTGGTCCTGTATCGCAAAGCCGTCCCATACAAGAGCGAAAAGCAGCTGAAGGCTGGCAAGATTGGTGTGCAGAACGGGACGACGGCGGAGAAGTTCATGCGAGAGGAGATCGGGAAGGAACCGAAATGCTACCGCACGTTTGACGATGCCGTTGCGGCGCTAAAGGCCGACGAATGCGACTTTGTCTTGGAGGACGCCGCTCCCGCAAATGCCGTTGCCACGAAAGATGCCGAGCTTCAGGTTTCCAAGGCGATCACATACGAGGAGTATGCGGTCGCGGTTCGAAAGGGGAGCGATATTCTTCTCAAGACAGTCAACGACGTGATAAGGGAGGCCAAGGCCGACGGCAGACTCGCCAGATGGTCGGCGGAATTCTCCTCCAGCGCCAAGGAGCTGGGGCGTCGGTGACTTTCGGGATTTTGGTTAATGCGTTTTCCACGACTATATGGTAAAATAACAAAATCATGAAAGACCTAAAAGAAGCTTACAAAACGATTGAGGCCGACCATTTCGCGCCGAGAATGGAGATTTCGTTCATAAACGGAGACTCTCGCCAGACGTTCAGTTACGAAAAGGTCACCTGGACAATCGACGGGGAGAAGAAGGGGCTCAGGTACGGCGAGAATCCCGGGCAGGAGGCTGCGCTTTACCGGCTCGTCAACGGGAACCTTGTGCTTGGAGATGTCGAGATGCTTCAGCCTGGACGATACCTTGCATCCGTTCCGGAGCTTCTGCAGTCAGGCAAGCACCCTGGCAAGACAAATGTCACAGACACCGACAACGCGCTGAACATTCTGCGCTATCTGATGGACAAGCCGACCGCCGTCATTGTGAAGCACAACAATCCTTGTGGAGTTGCGACCGGGTCGACGCTGGCCGAGGCGTACTTCCGCGCGAACAAGGCCGATCGTCTTGCGGCGTTTGGCGGCGCGATAGCGCTCAATCGCGAATGCGACATGGAAACGGCAAAGCTCATCGTGGAAAACTACGCAGAGGTCGTCGTGGCCCCTGAATTCGCGGCAGGCGTAATGGATCTCTTTGCGGCGAAGAAGAATCTTAGAGTCTTTCGAATCCGCAACATGGCTCGTCTCGCGGACTTTGTCGCGAAGCATGTCATTGACTTCAAGTCGCTCATCGACGGCGGCATCGTCGCACAGACGTCGTTCTGCGCCAACGCGAGGAAGCCGGAGGACTTCATGCCTGCGTACTGCAACAGGAAGATCACGGACAAGGCGACTGGAGCGGTCAGCTTCGAGGAGCACAAGATAAAGAGGCTTCCTACGGCAAAGGAGTACGAGGACCTTGTCTTCGGATGGCTTGTCGAGGCCGGCGTCACGTCGAACAGCGTGCTTTATGTGAAAGACGGAGCGACCGTCGGCATCGGCACCGGCGAGCAGGATCGCGTCGGCGTTGCCGAAATTGCCCGTGACAAGGCGTATACGAAGCACGCCGACTGGATTTCATGGGAGAAATTCCAGAAACCGTACAACGACCTCAGGCTGGTATTCGGCGAAAAGGACGGCGCCGCCAAGCAGGCTGAAATCATGGAGCAGACTCGTGCGGAGAGGGGAGGGCTGCCTGGATGCGCGATGGTGTCGGATGCGTTCTTCCCGTTCCGTGACGGAGCGGAAGTCGGCATCCGCGAAGGCATCACGTCGATAGTCCAGCCTGGCGGAGCGATCAGGGATTGGGATGTCATCGACTGCTGCAACGATGCAGGCGTGGCAATGGTCTTTACGGGGCAGCGCAGCTTTAGACACTGACCGGCAATCTGAACAACCTACAAAAGGAAGAAAAACAAATGACAAAAGCATCTAGAAGAGATTTCTTCAAGGGCGCGGCGGCAATCGCTGCGCTCGGCGGGCTGGCGAATCGTGATGCCATTGCCCATGCGGCGAAGCCAAAGGCAAGGAACAATCCGATCTGGCTCATGACGTCCGCATTTCCAGACGATGACTTCGACGGTGTCGTCAAGCGCGCGATTGACCTAGGAGCTCAGGGTCTTGAACTGTGCGTTTTCGCAAAGGACACGAATCGTTCTGACCACATTGCCACCCATCTTGACTACAATGACTTCACGCCCGAGAAGGCCAAGTACGTCATTGACACATGCAACCGCACGGGACTCCGCATATCCGTCGGAGCGTACCAGAACCTCATAGGCGGCGAAGAGTCGTACCAGATAAAGAATCAGGATCACATCCTCAAGCTGATTCGCATTGCGGCAATGCTAGGCGGTGATGCGAACGACGTGGTCTGCGGAACGTTTGTCGGATATGATCAGACTCTCGGACGAACGGACGGCGGTTTCGAGAAGAACCTCTACAAGTTCAAAAAGGTCTTTACGCCGATTCTCAAGTACGCCAAGGATCTCGGTGTGACCGTTTGCGTTGAAAACTGCCCGATGGAAGGGTGGGTGCCCGGCTCTTCTCCCGACTGCTATTGCAATCTGCCTGGCTGTCTTGCAGCAAGAAAGCTGATGTACGCGATTCTTGACGACAGCTCCAACTTGCAGGAGACCTATGATCCGTCGCATGACATCTGGCAGCATATCGATCCAAGCGATGTCCTTAATGCAATGGATTTCAAAAAACTGCGTCGTGTGCACATCAAGGGAACTCGCAACTTCACCAATGATGAAGAGGCTGTAAACTGGGGCAGATTGTTCCCGATTCAGCGTGTAGATCCCGCCTTGGCGAAGAAAGCGGGTGTCCCGGTCCTGGCTCCGGATGAAAAGGGGGGCAATTGGGATCGTCTAAACTACGAGCCTAGGCTGCCTGGTTTTGGCGGCAATGACTCCTGCGACTGGACGAAGTTCCTTGAAACGCTCATGGCAAAGGGGTATTCCAGGCCGCTGGTCATTGAAAACGAAGGATGCAACAGCTCCCACACGGGGAACATGGGCGCGACCATGCAGGGTTTCAAGGCGACGATACTGAACACGGCGCCTGTAGTGTGGCCCCTGGCTGCCGACGGCTACCAGTTCGACAAGAAGACTCTCACGCCTATGAAACTTCCAGCTACTGGAAATCTGCCGGTTATGACGATGGCAAAGCTGAACGGCTGACCGAAATCAGTCAGTCGTTTGGCACATGCCACTTATTGCGCGATCCCCTGATTTCTAGGGGGATCGCGTAACTTTTGGGGGCTGAAGGGGAGGACTTGTCAAAATCGTCCTTCGCAGAAGTGTCATCCTCGAAGTAGTTAATCGGACCGTTAGAATCGATTCCCTCGAGAAGTGTATCGATATCATCCGGCTCACGCTTTTTCTTCTGATCCTTCACATCAGAATCGTCATTAGTTTCGTCCATTATCAAAGTCGCGCGTCTCGGCTTTGCCTCAATCCGCCTCTGGGGCTTCGATACAGGTTTCTCGTAAAGACCCTCGTCCTCATCCTCGTCGTCGTCAAGGTCTGTGTCGTCAACCAGTTGCTCGCGCCGAACAGATTTTCTGGCAGTCTGATATAGCTCCGGATAGTGTTTGCGACGATATGCCTCCAATTCCTCTTCGCGTCTGCGTTTGCGGTCCGCTTCAGCCTTTTCGCGTTCTGCGGCCGCCTTTTCACGCTCGGCCGCAAGGAGTGCCTTCAAGCGCTCTATTTCAAGCTCTGCAGCGGTTTGCTTGGCTTTATTTGCAGCTTCAGAAGCTTTTGCCTCAGCTTCCTTTTCCGCGTCTATTTCTTTTGATTTCTGCGCAACCACAGCCGTCTGCTGAGCCTCAATGAGCTTTTTCTGCAGTTCTTCAATGCGCGCCGTCAAGGCAACTATCGCAGAATTGTCCTGTTGGAGCTGAGGCTGTACATTAGACCGTTGAGGTTCACGATTCATCGCGAATTCAACCAATCTGTCATTGAGAGCCTGGTTTTTCTCATTCGCGTTGTTGAGCAGGAACAAAAACACAACTACAATCACCGTCAGCAGGCATCCAAAGAAAATGCTGAGCGCCAGCATTCTCTTTCGGGCCTTAGACTGTTCGGCATCTATGTACTGCTGAAACGCTCTAAGAACAGGAAATTCCTCGTTAGGATCTCCTAGTAGACTAAGCGCATTCTGGTGGGCTTCATCGTCAATTTCCGGCATATTTGGTGTTGCGCTCATGTGACCATCCTTAGTTATTATTTCGAACAATGTCCGTTATGTAAACTTTGGTTATTCCTGTGCATATACGTACCATGTAGACACTTGAGATTCGGAAAGCGCATTCATGGCACTGTACAGTGTCTCAAGCCGAGAATCAGGCGAGGCATAGATAAAACATGTGTCAGTAGGATGTTCTTTCGCCTCGGAAAAAGGAATGACTCGCCTTGTGAGCTTCGGATCGAGTCCAGAACCACTCCAGTCTTCTTCGATAAACACAAGGCTGTTCGTTGATCCTAACCGAAGTTCATATGGTTGTACGAGCCGTTCTTTGGGATCAAGCCAGCTCACCATGGGCATAAACGCGCTATAGAACAAATGACCTGGCACACACCCATTGATCTTGACGGTCGCCGAATCAACGACCCTCAGAGACTTCGCTACAGAGACAGCCTCGGCAACCGTCAACTCGGGGGAGAAGTCTACAAGAGCTTCGATAGCGCTTTTTGAAGATTCCACTTTCAGCCGCTCCAGAATTTCGCTCGCATTACCAGGTTTGACTGCTAACTCAATGCACTTTGTGCGCGTCTTTTCATCCCAGGACAGTGCAAAACGCACCTTCTCGCCCTTCTTCAGAGTTTTAGCCGCTCTATGACAATTGTATACGTCTCCTTGTCTGTATACACCGTCGAACACTATTGGTGACTGAGAAAGTGTGTAGAGACAGAAAGCGGCCAAAGGCATTGTCTCAGATGCTTCACAGGCGCCATGCCTGTCTCGAGTTCCACCAGTATATATCGCCGACGACAAAGGCAAACCCTCTGGCATTGCAGTATCGATGAAGTCGCTCATGCGAGGCGAGAGCTCAAGAGGGCACCCAACAGGCCAAAGCACGCAGTTTTTTACATCGACAGGTTTGCCGCGCGGAATTCCGCAGGCCTCTATCCCCTTGCAGAACTCATCGACGGACATGTCGAGAATGAACATCGTTTCATAGTCTCTGTCGGTACCTGGCCCGGCGAAGAGAAATTCGATGGGAGTGCCCTTTTCAACTCCTGTGGCAGAAGCTGTAAATGTGAAGACTGCTGCGAATAGAGTGACGAGTGTCATCTAGCGAACGAAGCCATTGCCCGTTTGAAGCCATCCGCACTGTTGGCGATTATCTTTTCATCAACGCTGCAGCTGAGTCGCACGTATCCTGCGTAGCCAAAACCGCTTCCGGGAACTACCAGAACATTCTCTTTTAGAAGAGCGTCGACAAAGACCTTGTCATCAGCAACTGGGCTCTTGGCAAAGAAGTAGAAAGCCCCTTTCGGCATCTCGAATTCGACACCCGCATCTGAAAGCACCTTGGCCATGAGACGACGGCGACGATCATACACTTCAAGATCCACAGTTTCGTTCAGCAGCGCAGCTGCGAGTCGCTGACCGATTACCGGCGCGTTCACAAAGCCTAGTGTGCGGTTTGTCAGAGTAACTGCGGAAACCAGTTTTTGTCGTTCTGGCATGGCTGGTGACGCCGTGAAGTAGCCGATTCTCTCTCCGGCGAGCGACAAAGTCTTTGAAAACGAGCCAAGCACACACGCCCACTTCGTAAGCGGCAGGACAGGAGGCACGACAGCGCCGTCAAAGGCGAATGCTCTGTAGGGTTCGTCGGAAAGCAGATAGAGCGGCCTGCCGTCTTCGCCGCGCTTACGGTTCTCGGCCTCGACGACTGCTGCAATTGCCTGCATGTCTTCGGCCGAGTAGATGCATCCCGTCGGATTATTGGGAGAATTGACTATTACTGCCCGGGTCCTGGGTGTGACGGCAGCGGCAATTGCGCTGACATCGGGACGGAAGGTCGGAGGGATGGAAGGTACTGGTTTCAAAACTCCGCCAAAGTGCCCGCAATACGATCCATACTCCACAAAATACGGAGCTGGTGTTATTATCTCATCGCCAGGTTCAATGACGGCCCGGAAGAAGCTTACCATTGCTCCCGCCGCACCAACTGTCATCACCACATTGTCAGGCCCGACGTCCGCGTTCTGCTGCCGTGAAAGATACGCCGCCATTGCTTCACGTACAGATGCAATGCCGGCATTGGGACAGTAACCAAGACCAAGAGGTTTTACCGCTTCCGCTGCAATACGTTCCAGCTCTACCTTGGTCTTGGCAGGCGGAGGGACGTCTGGATTACCAAGGGAGAAATCAAAGACGGCATCGTCGCCAAATTTTTTCTTTAGCTCAATGCCCTTCTCAAACATTTTGCGTATGAAGCTCGAAGAGCCCATCGCCTTCTCTATATCGCCGGAAAGAAGCCTCATCTGTCTGCCCCCGTATTATTTCTTCAGCAATGATTTCATCATTCGTCGCTTAAGGACGAGAAGTCCATGTCGGGGAAAAGATCCTTCATCTTCTTGGCGTAGAAATCGCCCTCCTTGGCGGCTGTCTTAGCAAGTTCCTCGGCCTTTTCCGCCGCGCCATTGACCTCGGGACAGACTAGACGCATCGTAAGAGCAGCTCCCGACATCGCCTCGGTGAAATCCTTTTGGTTAAGGTGTATGGTCTTCTTACCCGACACGATGAAATGGTTGATGAGCTCATTGAGGTTGCCGGGATAGTCTTTGTAGAATGACTGCCACGATATGCGCTGAGACTTCCTGTCGCTCTTTTGCAGATGGATGTCTTTGTCATCAACCTTGACGACCTTGGATCCTTTGAGCTTGCCTCTGAATGCATATCCTTCAAGATTCTTGATGAAGATATCATGCATCTTCTGCATACGTTTCACCTTGTCAATCTGTAGCTCGGCCGCTAGCTGCCCTTCAGCTGTCTTATAGGATTCGCTCGCAGATTCAAGCAAACGCTTGGCTGTCTTCCAATCAAGCTGCCTAATGCATCCCTGTTCGACTATCTCGTCAAATTTCTTGGCGATTCCGGAGGTTTCAGCCTCAACAAGGGCTTTGCGTTTCCGCTCAAGTTCTTCTTTTTTCTTCTTCTCCTCTATTTCGCGTTCCTTGATCCTTCTCTCTGTCTCTGCCGCATTACCTATGGCCCTCAACGTTTTCTCTGCGGCAGAAATGATCTTCTTGCCCTTTTCCTTGATCAAGGCCGCCCCATTGCGCAACTTGTCCACGTTTGGCAAGGCCTTCATCTCGTCAAACTTGTCCTTGAGCTTAATGGAAAGATCCCCAAGAGCCTTCATGTTCGCCTCGGTGGCCTCTCTTTGTGCAAAAGCCGCATCACAGTCTGCGATTAGCTTTTTCGCGAATTCAGAAACTGTAATGTAGGTCAGCTGGTGGTTGTATGCTCGGTCCCAGAGCTCCTTGATTTCGGCTATTGCTGTGGCGGCGGGGCCATCTTTCGGCAGATTATTGGCCGGCTTGGCAACTTCGGACGCCTTTTTCTCCTTTTTGCCACCCTTCGCGTCAGCCGTGGGCTTTGCGGGCGCAGACTGGGCGCTGGTGTTTGCCGACGGCGCGTTGGTTTCAGATGTGGCCGCAGCAGGCGGATTCATGACAAGAGCGATGGCGTTCTTGATCTCATCCGACATCTCGAACTTGAAGAAGGACTCGTAGTTGGGCAGAAGCTGTTTGAGACCGTCTCTCACCGCTTCGCACTCCGCAATTGCATTCTCCGCGTGCTTTCTGCACTCAGCTTCAAAAGCGACCGTGTTTTCCCTGATCTTGCGTATCGCCTGCCGCGCCTTTTCGCAGTTGGCATTTATCGTACGAGCCGCCTCTTCCTGACGCGCCCTTTCGCTGGCCTCCTTGAACCAGAACAGTCCGCCAACCACAGCTCCGATTACAAGCAAGCCGCCAAGGACGAAAAGCGTCACCTTGAGGCCAATGCCGCTGCCCTCTTCCTCTTCTTCTTCCTCCTCAACCACGGCACGGCCACGAATGATCCTGCCTGTCGTCGAGACGCGCCTTGTCCTCGAAGTCTGTCTCTTGCCACCATCTGCGACACCCCCAATCGGCGGAACTCGCTGCGTGGCAAGGCCAATCGTAAGCACGTCCTGAAACGCCAGCAGAAGAGATTCGAAGCTCGGGTAGCGGTCCTCCTTGTTGAGGGCAAGCATCGTCATCACAAGCTCGTCCACCTCAGGCGTGATCTCCGGACGGATTTCGCTCGGGAGCTTTGGCGCCTCCATGAAGCGTTTCTTCACTACGGCGACAGAGTCGTCTCCGTCAAACGGAGGCACTCCTGTCAGTGCGTGGTAGAGCGTGCCGCCGAGAGAATACATGTCGGCCCTGAAGTCGACAACTTCCTTCTTGACTTTTTCGGGTGAAATGTAATACGGCGTTCCCCAGATTTCGCTGGTGTCTTTCTGCATCGCGGCCAGACCGAAGTCAACCAGCTTTGCATTGCCGTTCGCGTCTAGAAGGATGTTCTCGGGCTTGACGTCGCCATGAACAAAGCCCTGGTCCGTCGCGCACTGCAGTGCCATGGCCGTCTGCTGGCAGATCTTGATGACGCGCTGGATGTCAGTCTTACCGGGATTCGCCTTCATCAGCGAATAGAGCGATCCTCCGGCGACAAGCTCCATGGCAATGTACGGCATCCCCTTCGATATGCCGTAGGAGTAAATCTGCGCAATGTTCGGGTGGATCAGCTTGGCGGCTGCTTGAGCCTCTTTCTTGAACTTCTCCACAAACTCGGGATCCGCGCCGTATTCCTTGAGCATGACCTTGACGGCCACAGGACGGTCAAGCATTTTATCGCGTCCCATGTACACGCCGCCCATGCCGCCGGCGCCGAGTTCGCGCTCAAGCAGGAAATTCCCGTTTTCCCCGAATTCTCCAGGGGTCGAAATCAGCTGTTCGCTCATCTGATGATCCTCCATCCGTTAAATGGCCAGAAAACGACGGAACCAAGACCTCTAAGGTTCTCGCGGGGAACAGTCCCCCAATATCTGCTGTCAAACGAATTCGCAAAGTTGTCGCCGCATGCGAAGTATTCGTCCTTCCCCATCGTGACTTCGGTAGGTCGGCCCTGAACCGGGTGCTCCAGAACATATGTCTCGCCAGGACGCGCCTTCATTCGTTTTATGTAGTGCGTTCCCTGCGGCAGCTTGTCAATCCCGGTCGTTGAGAATATCATGACCTCCCCGTCCTGAGGCTGAACGAAATTCCACTTCCATCGATTGACGAATATGAAGTCGCCCGTCGTGATGGCCCCCTTCCAGAGCGTCTCGCCAGCTCGAACAAAACGGCCATGCAGCTCGCGGCAGGCGTCTGTTGGAAGGGACCAAGTCTTCGGATGCGTCCCTATCTGGACTGTCGCGAAGCCGTCCTGCCTCGGCGTGCAGCGCACAGTTCCCGTCGCCGGAGCCTTCCAGTCCACCGTGCGCGAACCGGTCCAGGCCAGCTTGAGCCAGGACAGCGGGAATTCGTCCCACATGCCCTTCTCCGTGCCGGCCGCGGTATGGTAGCCCCAGAGAGTCTCCTGCATGGAGCCTGTCGGTATCTTGAAAGGCTCGTAGAAGTATGCGCGAAACGCCATCGCGACGGAAATCGCGACCACAAGAGTGTCAAGCCACTCTCGGCCGTAGTCTGTAAATGATTTCACGTGCGGTAGTTGGGCGCTTCTTTTGTGATTGTTATGTCATGCGGACGCGCTTCGCGGAGCCCGGCGGCGGTGACCCTGTAGTATCTGGCCTTCTCCTGCAGCTCGGGAATCGTCCTGGCGCCGCAGTAGCCAAGCGAGGCGCGCAGTCCGCCGCAGAACTGCGTCATTATCGACTTGACGTGCCCGGAGTAGGGAACCATTCCCTCGATGCCCTGCGGCACAAGCTCCTCGTCGGCTTCGTTGTCCTGGAAGTACCTCGCGCGGGACCCCTTTCCGTTCTTCAGGGCCGCCATCGAACCCATGCCGCGGTAGACGACGTACTGCCTGCCGTTGGAGTATATCTTCTCGCCTGGCGACTCTTCGGTGCCGGCAAGCACAGACCCAAGCATGACGGAGTCCGCCCCGACGCCGATCGCCTTCGGGACGTCACCCGAAAGCTTAATGCCGCCGTCCGCGATGATGGCGACATCAGTGCCGCGCAGCGCCTTCGCGGCATTGTACACCGCAGTCAGCTGCGGGATGCCTACGCCGCACACGACTCGCGTCGTGCATATCGAGCCAGGGCCAATGCCGACCTTGACCGCATGCGCTCCGGCCTTCGCAAGAGCCTTCGCCGCCTCCCCAGTCGCGATGTTGCCCGCGATTACGTCGACCTTGGGGAATTTCTTGACGATGTACTTCGTCATTTCGATGATGCCCTTCGAGTGGCCGTGCGCCGAGTCGACGACGATCACGTCCACTCCCGCCTCGACAAGCCTCTCGACTCTGTTGAGGTCGCCCTTTCCGCCGGAGACAGACGCGCTGACGCGCAGGCGGAAGCGCTCGTCGCAGTTGTAACCAGCATTGGAATTCTCGATGATGCGGGCGACATCCGTGAAGGAGTAGAGGCCGATGACACGTCCGTCCTTGTCCACCAAAGGCAGCTTGCCGATCTTCGCCTTGCGCATCAGGTCGTACGCCTTCTTGAGCGTAGTGGTCCTGTCGCCCGTAATCGGACAGGGCTGCATGACATCGCGCAGCTTCATCGCGTTCATCGGCGCGAACCGCATGTCCGAAGAAGTGATCATGCCTACGAGCCTGCCGTCCTTGTCTAGCACGGGAAAGCCGTTGAACTTCAGGCCAAGGCGGCTCTTCTCGCTGCGCAGGAACGATATGTCGTCGTTTTCGTGGAAGCAGACAGGGGACGCGATAAGGCCGTTGAGGTGGTTCTTCACGCGCGCGACCTGCGCCGCCTGGTCCGCCTCCTCAAGGTTCTTGTGGATGCAGCCGATGCCGCCAGCCAGCGCCATCGCAATAGCCATCGGCGCCTCTGTGACCGTGTCCATCGCCGCGGACATGAACGGCACCTTCATCTTCAGCCGACTGGTAAGCTTCGTCTCCAGGGAAGTCTCGTCAGGAAGGAAATCAGCATACTGAGTCACAAGAGTGACATCGTCATACGTAAGGCCCTCATGCGGAAAGGCCTTCATGAAATCATCAAGGTGTCTATTCATACTGGGAATTATACTCTTTTTGCATGTGGAAATCAATGCGGCACCGATCTGCGCACACAGCGCTGCACACGGCTGCCAAGCGAGCAGATTATGTCGTAGGCATGGGTGCCCTTTATGGCCGCCCAGTCGTCTGGAGTTATCGCGTCGCGACCGGATCGCCCGAAGCACACCACCTCGTCGCCCGCCTTCACGGACTTGACACCTGAGACGTCCACCGTCGTGTAATCCATGGAGATGCGTCCTATGATCCGGCACCGCCTGCCTCCAATCAGGACAAATCCCCTGTTGGACAGCGCGATCGGCAGTCCGTCCGCATAGCCGGCCGAAATCGTTGCGACTTTTGTCGGCTTGTTGATGCACCAAGTGCGCCCGTAGCCCAGTGTGGTGCCCGCGGGAAGCGTCCTCACCTGCGCCACACGGGTCTTGAGAGTGAGCGCCGACTCCAGCTTGAGCGCCCTAAGCCCGTTTGGGTCGAAGCTTCCGTGCAGGTTTATGCCCGTCCGCACCAGCGTGAACGGGTGCCTCGCCGTCTCCGGAAAGTTGTTTATGGCGTCAGACGCCGCTATATGGACCTTGCGGAACCCGATTCCCTCTTTCGCACAAAGACGGAGAATGGTCTTGAACAGCGCTATCTGCTCGAGCGTGAACGGGTCCTTGGGCTCGTACGCCATCGGGAAGTGCGAGAACACACCCTCGCAGTCCAGGTTCGGCAGCTTCTTGACCGCCCGTATCGTAGAAAGCGCGCTCTCGACGCCTCCTTCGCCTGTGGCAAGTACGCCAAGCCTCCCCATGCCAGTATCGAGCTTTATGTGCGCTTTCGCAGTAGTTCGCAGCTTTCCGGCCGCCGCGGAGACAAGCGTCGCCGTCTCGACGTCTGTAATCGGCAGAACGACACCGGCCTTAACCATCTCCGAGATCTCGTCTGGCAGAACCGAACTCAGAATCTGCACATCGGCGCGTCCCCGGCCAAGCACCTTCTTCAGCTCCAGGGCCTCGAACGGCTCCGCCACGCCGAAGTTTTCGCATCCGGCCTCAGACAGCGCCCTCGCGTATTCTGCGACCCCAAGCCCATATGCGTTCGCCTTGAGCACACAAAGCACCTTCGCAGGCGCAACATGAGCGACTATTCTGCGGTAGTTGCGTACGAGCGTGTCAAGATCGATTTCGACAGTTACTCTTCGTCTCATTGGCCGGTTCCTCCGCACCCATGCGGTCTTACTGTGTATGTGCGCCCGCACATGTGGCACGTGACGTCCAGTGTCTCCGGAAGCGCGGCGGCCTCATCTGCCGACAACGCCGCAAGCGTCGCCATCGCCCTTTCAGGCGAACAACGGCAGCCGAAGGAAAGCGGAACCGTCTTGCGCAGCTCAGCCTTCCCGAGCCCGAGCTCCTTCAGGATTGTCCGCGAAGCCCTTCCCAGCCCGGAAAGCTCCCTGCCCTCCACGACGTAGTCGCCGTCCGGCATCGCCTCGGCCATTACGCCTCGAGCCTCAAGAATCTCCAGCTCGTCCGAAACGGACGCCTCAAGCCACATGGCGGCCTTGCGCTGGAGAGACTCAGACAGGTATCTCCCCATCGACTCGGCTACGCCCTGGGAGAGTATCTTGCCCGGCAGCGACCGAACAACCTGTATGCGCGTCTCCCCAAGGACTTTCCTGTCGGAAGGAGCGCCAAGTCCGTCGAAGTCGTCCAGCGTCTTCTTTTCCGTGTAGCCGCGAAGCGTGCCGCCGCCAGCGCATTCGGTCACGAAGCCGCCCAGCGGCCCCGTGCACTTCATCTGGAGGACGACTGTCTCCGTTTCGTCTTCCGTTTCCGCGCCGAGAAGCGAGACAGCAGCGAGCGCTTTCGCAAGGTAGTGGGCCGCCGTCGGACCGCAGAGATGTCCGCGGACAAGGTCCCGCGTCGCAGACGTAACGTCGGCTATCGACACGACGACCCTCTTTTCGGGGTCGTACCACTCCTCGCGACAGTCCCTCATGCGCTCTCCGCTACAGCTTGACGGGCTCGATGTGCCAGATGTCCCTAGCGTACTCCATGACCGCGCGGTCGGACGAGAAGCGCCCGGACTTGGCGATGTTCACGAGCGACATCCTGTTCCACTTCTTCCTGTTGCGGTATGTCGCGTCGACGAGATCCTGCGCCCTGCAGTAGTCCTTCAGGTCCGCAAGCAGCATGTAGTAGTCGTTGTAGTCTATGAGATTCCTGACGATAGGGTCAAAGAGACCGGGTTCAAGAATCGAGAAGACGTTGGACTTTATCATGTCGATCGCCGTCTTGATTTCGGGATCGTTCTCGTAGAGCGAACGCGACACATACGTGGGACGCAGCTTGGCGACGTCCTCGGTGCGCATTCCGAAAAGGAACATGTTCGAGTTGCCGACTTCCTGGTTGATCTCCACGTTGGCGCCGTCGTAGGTGCCGAGCGTGAGGGCTCCGTTCATCATGAACTTCATGTTGCCCGTGCCGGAAGCCTCCATTCCCGCAAGGGATATCTGCTCCGACACTTCGGCGGCGGGCATGATCTTCTCCGCAAGAGAGACCCGGTAGTCGGGCAGGAACGCCACGGAAAGCTTCCCGCGCGTCTTGGGATTGGAGTTCACCACCCCGGCAATGCCGTGGATGAGCCTGATGATGAGCTTTGCCATGTAGTAGCCAGGGGCCGCCTTCGCCGCGAAGATGAACTGGCGCGGCACAGGCGAGAGCTTCGGATTGCTCAGCAGGCGATTGTACAGGACGATTATGTAGAGCGCAAGCAGAAGCTGCCTCTTGTATTCGTGCAGACGCTTCACCTGAACGTCGAAGATCGCATCCGGATTGAGCGTTATGCCAAGGTTCTTGGACGAATAGGACGCGAGCGCAACCTTGTTGTCGCGTTTGATCCTGTCCAGCTCGTCAAGGAATCCCGTGTCGTTGGAGAACTTCTCGAGCTTCTTCAGCTCTTCAAGGTGCATGATCCATCCGTCGCCGATGGACTTCGTGATGAGTCCGGAAAGCGCCGGATTCGCCTTCAGCAGCCAGCGCCGCGGCGTTATGCCGTTGGTGACGTTGTGGAACTTCTCCGGCCAGAGCTCGTGGAAATCCTTGAAGAGCGACTCCTTGAGTATCTTCGTGTGCAGCTCGGCCACGCCGTTTACGGACGAGGAGCCGACGATGCAGAGGTTCGCCATGCGCACGTAGCGCTCGCCGTTTTCGTCGATGAGCGACATGCGGCGCAGCTTCTTCACGTCGCCCGGATAAAGCGAAGAGACCTCCTGCAGGAACCGCCCGTTGATCTCGTAGATGATCTGCAGATGGCGCGGCAGCAGGCGCTCCATCATGGGCACCGGCCACTTCTCCAGCGCCTCCTGCAGAATCGTGTGGTTGGTGTATCCCGTCGTGCGACGCGTAAGATCCCACGCCTGGTTCCAGTCGAGGTTCTTCTCGTCGATGAGGATGCGCATCAGCTCCGGTATGATCAGGGTCGGATGCGTGTCGTTGAGGTGGATGAACACCTTGTTGGGCAGGTCGGTCCAGTTCGTGTTCGTGAGCTGGAAGCGGCGCAGTATGTCGCGCAGCGAGCAGCACACGAAGAAATACTGCTGGCGGAGGCGAAGCTCCTTGCCCGCCATCGTGTTGTCGTTCGGGTAGAGGACCTTCGTCAGGTTCTCGGCGAGAACCTTGTTCTCCACCGCCTCGACGTACGATCCCTTGTTGAAGTCGTTGAGGTCGAAGTCGTCCACCGCGCGGGCGCTCCAGAGCCTGAGCGAGTTGACCGCCTTGTCGTAGCCGACGATCGGCATGTCGTACGGTATGCCCTCGACACGCTCGGTTGGCACCCATATCCACTTCTGGCGGCCGCCGTCGGTCATGCACTCGACATGGCCTCCGAAGTGCACGTGCTGCGCGTACTCGGGACGCGACATCTCCCACGGATAGCCGTTCTTGAGCCACTGGTCGGGCTCCTCGACCTGGCAGCCGTTGACGATCTTCTGGCGGAAGATGCCGTAGTCGTACCGGAGACCGTAGCCCATGCCCGCGAGGTTCATCGTCGACATCGAGTCGATGTAGCACGCGGCAAGACGTCCGAGGCCTCCGTTGCCGAGGCCTGCGTCGCACTCGAAGTCGCGCAGGCTGTTCCAGTCGATGCCATAGCTCTTGAGGGCCTCGTGGCAGATGTGGTCGGCCTTGAGGTTGATGACGTTGTTGCCCAGCAGCCGTCCAATCAGGAACTCGAGGGAAAGGTAGTAGACGCGCTTTGTGTTCTGGCGCCCGTACTCCTCCTGCGTGCTGATCCAGCGCTCGATTATGCGATCGCGCACCGCTGTGGCAAATGCGGTGTACTGGTCGTGCGGCGTCGCTCTGGTGTCCCCTTTCGCCAGTGAGTACCTGAGATGCCACGCGTAGTCCTCCTTGAGGCTCTCGACCGACATCTCGACACGGCGGTCCTTTTTCTTTGTCATGTTTCCTTCTTCCTGATCTTTCGTCTTCATGCTTCCCATGTACGGCGTCACCGTCAGAGATTCAAAAGCTTCTTCACGCCCTCGGCGGCCTTCTGCGCGCCAGTGCCTATAGTCTCGGCGGCCTTGCTCGCCCCGGTCCCGATCGCGTCCGCCGCCTTGCCGGCTCCGGAGCCGATGGCGTCGACGGCTTTGCCGGCGCCCGCGCCGACAAGACTGCCAAGCGCCTTCGCGCCGTCGCCGACCGCCATGGCGTTCTTGAGTATCGCCTGCCAGATCTTCTCGATCGCCTCGGTCAGCGTAAGTCCGTCCTCGGCCTTGCCAAGGTCCGTCAGCGTGATCGTGACAGGAATCGGAATCGTCACAAGCTTGTACTTGACCTTCACGCCGTCGATGGTGAGCCTGTCGATCACCACCTTCTTCGCAGCTTCCTCCTCGGCGGCCTTCTTCTCCTCGTAGGCCTTGCGCTCGTCGGCCGACATCTTCTCGACCTTCGACTTCTCGGCGTCCTCCTCGGCGGCCTTCTTCGCGTCGGAGGCGATCTTGTTCGCCTTGTACTGGCTCTTGCCGCCGGCTATGTTGTACTGGATCTGCTCGAAGTTGTTGTCGCCGTGCTCCCCGCCGTCGACGTAAGAGATGAACAGATCCTTGACCGTCACTTCCTCGATGTGCACGTACTTCTCTCCAAGCGTGCCCATCGCGACGTCCACGACAAGATTGGAAAGCGACAGCGCTATCGGCTCGCGGTACCCCCCGGGATTGCCCATGACCATGTCGCCGACGACAAGGCGCCCGTTGTACGGGTTGAGGGAAAGCTCGCCAAGCTTGAACGTCGTCTTCGTGAACGTCGGCACGAGCGCCTCCGCGGACGGCCTGGCCACAGGCCCGAGCCAGAGCGGCAGCGTCGCGACAAGAAGAACCACAATCGCCAGCAGCAGGCCAACAGTGAACAACAGGAACTTAAGGAACTTTTTCATTTTCGGTATTCCTCCCTTTCGCCTATTTCAGACTGTCAACAGTGATCTTCGTGCGGTGCCCCGAGCCAAGAGTCTCGACTTCGAGCACGTTCGCCATCCATCTCTCGCCGAACTTCTTGAGCCGCGTCCCCCACAGCCTCCTGACGGGCTGTCCGCCCTTCAGCTCCTCGGCCTGCATCAGTGCTCCGGTCTTGCGGTCTATCCAGAGCCTCACGCTTCTGTCGGTTTTGCTCATGACCACGACCGCGCACGTCTGGCCGTTCACGGTCTCGCCGTCCTTCTCCCTGTCGGCGGACACGTCGTCCCACCAAAGGTACTCGAGCGAAAGGTCGCTCCACGACACGTCGGTCCCAAGCACGCTCCCCGAGCCTGACTGGGGCGGCTCGAGCTTGCCGCCGTCCACCGAAAGCCGCGTCGCCGAGTTGGTGCGGACGAGGTCGTACGTATGCTCCGCCTGGACGACTCCGCGGCGGTTGCGCATCACGATCCGCCCCGAAAGCTCCACGCTCTCCGGCATCATCGCCCTGCATCGCGCAACGAGTTCCCTCGGCGTCGCGTTGGTGGCGATTGCGAGGCTCGCCAGAAGGAGGATCATTTGAGCAGCTCCTCCAGCTCGTCGTCGACGGGACCGCCGATCGTGCGACCCGTCTCGTAGTAGCGCTTGGCGCTTGCCTTCTTTTCCGGCTGGGTGCGAAGATACAGCAGAGCCATGTTGTAGTATGCGAAATAGTCCCTGGGATTCGAGAATATCGCCTGGTCAAGCGTGCTCTCGGCATCGCTGAACTTGCCCCGCGCAATCTCGATCGCGGCGCGGATGTTTAGCGCCGCGGCGCCGTTCGGCTTCTCCGTCAGCATGTCCTCGACCAGTATCGAAGCGGTCTCCAGGTCGCCGTCTGCGATCGCCTTCAGCGCGCGCTCCCTCTTCGTCATCCTGCGCCCCTTCGCCTTGGACTTCTTCTGCCGTCTTGCGACCGGCGCGGGCTCCACGGCGTCCTTGGGGCTTCCCTCGTCGCCCTCGATCGCTTCGCCCGACTCCTCGGGCTTCTCCTTCTCCGAAGCCTTGGCCATCGCGGCCTTCTCTGCGGCCAGCTTCTTCTCAAGCTCTGTCGTGTCGCTCACGGCGACGGCCCGCGCGTTGTCGCGCACCTGGGTGAGCAGCATGGAGTCAATCGCGGCGTTCACGTACGCGCGCTTCGTCTTGAGCGTCGCGAACTCGGGCTTCTCGACCCGGTCTGGATTCTCGCGCTCCACCCTGTCGAGCTCTTCAAGCGCCGCACGGTACTTCTCCACAGCCTCGTTGACCTTTCCATCGCTCGCAAGGTCGCTCGCCTCGTCGATGAGCAGCGACGCAGCCTCCATAAGCTCGGAAAGCCGCGGCTCGGACTTCTCCGAACCGCCGAAGGGCCACCAGCACCAGCCCGCAAGCGCGAAATTCAGTACTGCAAGGAAAACAAGATACTTCTTCATGATTGGACTATTTTTGGATATTATACCACAAATCAGGGCGATGCGGGGAAAAGACGGTCCAGAATCTGCTCGGCCGGTGTGTAGGACTTCTTGCTGTTGTTGCACTCCTTGCAGCACGGCACGCAGTTGCTGCGCGTGGACCTCCCTCCGCGTGAAACCGGTATCACGTGGTCCAGCGTCAGAGCCTCCACGCCGACGTTTCTGTGGCAGTAGTGGCAAACCCCCTTCGCGATCTGCGCCTTCCACCAGTCCGTCTTGCGCAGCTCGCGGGCCTTTTCGCGCTCCCTGCGCACGTGCGCCGGGTCCGGATTTAGATCAAGCCAGTCTTCCACAGCCGTCAGCCCCTGAATACGAAGTAGACCGCCGCGAAGATGCAGACTGCCGCCGCGGCGTAGTTCCATGAAACCGGCTGCTTCATCACCAGTATGGAGAATGGAACGAACATGACAAGCGCCACGGCCTCCTGGATTATCTTGAGCTGCTCAAGGCTCATTGTCTTGGATCCGATCCTGTTCGCCGGCACCGCCAGGCAGTACTCGGCCAGCGCGATGGACCACGAGACGAGAATGACCATCCAAAGCGGCGCCCCCGAGAGACTCCTCAGATGTCCGTACCATGCATACAGCATTATCAGGTTCGATGCGCAGAGCAGCGCTACCGTAGTCCAGCAGAAGTTTTGCATCCTGTCATTTCCTTGTTGCCGTTACCAGCCAGTGCGGCATCGGCGGCGGCGCAACGCGGGTTTCGTCGGGCTCGAAGCCGGCGGAACGCATCCACCCCTTCAGCTCTTCGTCGGAGAAGACCCATCCGTTGTGTGTCGTGAGCGCCATGTTGACTGCGAAAAGAGCGGAGAACTTCGGCGAAGTGCGCGTCGCGTCGGTCATCATGTCCAGAACCATCAGCCGTCCGCCCTCCCTCAGCGCGCGGCATGCCCTCCCGAGAATGCACGATATCTGCTCCGGGCTTTCCTGGTGGAGCGCGCCGAAGATGGTGACGACGTCGTAGGCGCCTTCTTCGTAGTTGTCGGAATGATAGTCTCCGACACGGCATTCGATGCGGTCCGAAAGCCCGAATCTCGCAACGTACGACGCGGCTTCCGCGGATATCGCCGGCAGATCCACCGTAACGCAGCTCATGTCCGGATTCGCCTGGCACATCAGTATTGCATATGCGCCTGGTCCGCCCGCAAGATCCAGCACCCGCCCTTCAAGTCGCCCAAGCATCGGCACGATGCCTCTGCCAATGCCCATAGCCCGTCCAAACATTGCCGCGGCAAAGGCCTTTGTCCGGGCAACGTCCTCGCCAAGGTGCGTCTCCGGCCGCTCTACCGGCCTACCCGTCCTGGCGAGCTCCGAAAGCCTTCCCCAGACCGGGTAGACGTCCATGTTGTAGCGTATCGCCTTCGTGAGGTCCGCATGCTCTCCCGGAATCAGCGCCGCCTTCGACGCCTGCGTGTTGAAGTAGGCCCCGTCCCGCTTTTCGAGCAGGCCCTCGGCTACGCATGCATCCAGCAGCAGCCTCATGCCCCTTCCGGGCTCCGCAGCGCCAGCTCCGAACTCGCCCGCCTCCACGCGAGCGAAAACGTCGCAGTCGACGGCGGCAAACAGAACGGCGCTTCCATAGTACGCGCTGGCAAGATCGACTATGTCCTGTACGGATTTCACGAGAACACCTCCTCCATCAGCGCGGCGCAGCGCCCGCAGTGCGAACAGTCGTTGGCGCGGGGACATTCTCGCACATCGTCCCAAAGCGGCTTCTTCGCGTCGAACGCCGCATTGCGGAAGCTTCTTGGAAAGACATGCCGTGCGTCCATCAGGTCAGCGAGGTTGCCGTCGAAGGACCTCGTTGCATAGGCGTCTACGATCATCTCGGGGAACGGATGCCTTCTCGTCGCGAGCTTCACGACGTCGACGAACGGCTCGTAGAGCGGCAGGTCCTCCGGCCTCAGCCACGTCGAGCGCAGGAAGTCCTCGTACCTGCCCTGGGCATAGTTCTCCTTGCAGATGAACACCGAAAAGCCGAATCCCTCGCCGACCTTCGACTGCGCGATTCGGTTGTGCCCGTGGAGATTGTCGTGGAACGTCTGGTACGGACACTGACGCAGGCAGCCCGAGTTCGCCTGTATTCCGATCGTCTTTCCGTGCGCATGCGCCCAGTCCGCCATGCCCTTCAGCCACTCCGTCTCGCGATGGCGCTCGCGAGAGGCGTAGAACGAGTCGAAAAGGCCAATTATCGGCTCGAACCCGACGGAGCCGTGGACGCGCTGGTTCACGCTGAGCCTGATCTTCACCTGCGGGAACCGCTGGCGCAGAACCGTCGCGATGAACGGAGACGTCGTCGTCACCGTCTCGGGCAGAAGCCCTTCCGCGTCCATCTCTCGAAGCACCCTCCCGACGAAGTCCGCAAGCTCCGGCGAAATGGCGAGATCGCCGTAGCAGTTGCAGTTGAAGAGCGTGTCCAGCTCGATGCCGTTTTCGCGTGCCCATCTGAGGTCGTCGATCTGCCGCGCCCTGAGCTCGGGCGTGTACTCCGGCGCCGGCCTGCAGCTGAGCACGCCGGGCCAGGCGAAGAAGACCTCTCGTATTCTGCCAAGATGCCTGCCGCAGACTTCCTTGAAGTCCGCGTTGCAGAACCATCCCACTGCCAGTTTGCGGTCGTTGTCCATCACAGACGGTATAACGGTGTTCGCCATCGCCAGGTTCATTCCGACGCCGCGACCGTGCATCGCCTTCCGTGCGTGCCCCTGACGACGCCGCGGCAGAACATGAACAGCTCCTTCGGATCGTAGCCCGGCTTGTTGTGTATGTCCACGTGCGAGGCGAAGTCGGGCGCCTCCCGCTTGTCAGTCCACCATGCGTATTCGCACCACGAGCCGGGCTTCGCAAGCAGAACCACCGCGTCCTCGGGCATGCCCTCCGTCTCGCCGCGCTCCAGTTCGCCCGTCGAGAGAAGCTTCTCCGCCGCCTCGTTCCGCTTTTCGCCTATGACTACGCAGCATTCGTGGTCGCACATCGCAAAGGCCTCGGACTGATGGAAGTCGGGGTACGACATCCCCTTCACCGTCCTAGTTCTGAAGAGCCCTTCGTGTCTGAGCAGGACGTTGGGCCTGATCGGATCCGCGGTGACCTCAGTTATCTCGTAGTCGCCCGTGACCTTGAGGACGCATCCGCGCCTCATGCAGACGTCCGAAATGCGCTCCAGCTGCCTTCTGAACTCCTTGAGCGCCGCAATCGCCTCCGGCGAGCCCGGTCCGCTCTTCTGCGCGGCGTAGTCGAGCGTCGGCAGATAGAGATACGCCTCGTCGACGTCGTGGACCTCCGTCATCTCCGCGAAGTACCTCACGCACATGCGCCCGACCTTAGGCGAAGCGAAAGGCCCCCAGTATCGCCAAAGGGGAAAGCCTCCGCACAGCTTCTTCAGCACCGACGCCATGCCAGTCGGCTTCGTGTAGCACGACATGACCATTCCGCCGCCGTGCTTGTGTATCGGCGCAGGCGAGATGACGACGTCCGCCTCTTCGCCAAGCGACTGCTGCAGAAAGAAGAGACCGACCCTGCCGCCCGCCTTGCGCATGTCGGACCATACGCGACGCCCCTTAACTATCTCGGAGCTCTGCTCCCAGAAGAACGGGCGACGCAGCTCCTTCGACCACCATCCGTTGCCGACGATCCCGGTCTCCGCCGGCGTAAGCCCAGTCCGCAGTTCCGCCTGCGCGACGCACGTAACCGCGGGAAAGCACGACCGCTCGGGACGGAAGCGGAGCCCGGCCATCTCCAGCATGCCGTTCTGCTCGAGCATGCGATGGCCGAGTCCGGCCGCGATGACTGTCAGCTTCTTCATTTCCGTTGACCGCGTCGCAGCTCAGGCGTCCCGTCAGAGCTGGGCCAGTTTCCTCGCGACGATGGGCCCGACGACCTTCGGGTCGGCCTTGCCCTTCGAAAGCTTCATCACCTGCCCGACGAAGAAGCCCGCCGCCGCCTTCTTGCCCGCCTTGTAGTCGGCGACGCTCTTCGGATTTGCCGCGATCGCCTGGTCCACGAACGCCTCAAGCGCCGCGGTGTCGCTGACGGCGCCAAGCCCGCGCTCCTTCACGATCGCCTCGGGGTCGCCGCCCTTCTCGAATATCTCGGGCAGAAGCTCCTTCATCGTCGGACCGTTGATCGTGCCGGCGACGGAAAGCCTGACAAGCGCCGCGAGAGAGGCCGGCGTCATCGCGCACTCGCCTATGGACTTGCCGCTCGCGTTCATGAGCGCCATCACGTCCGACATGTAGAGGTTGCAGAGCGCCTTCGCGGTCTTCTTGTCGAGCCCCTTCGCCGCGGCCTCGTAGTAGTCGGCGTTCTCCTTGTGCTGCGAGAGGACTTCGGCGTCGTATTCCGCAATGCCGTACTCCTCTACCATACGCGCGCGGCGCGCCTCGGGCTTCTCGGGCAGCAGCGCGCGCCACTCCTCTATCTGCTCCTCCGAAAGCTCCACGGGCACAAGGTCCGGCTCGGGGAAGTAGCGGTAGTCGTGCGCGTTCTCCTTGGAGCGCATCGAAGCCGTCTCAAGCGCCTCGGGATCCCACCTGCGCGTCTCCTGCACGATCGGTATGGAATGCGCCATGCACTCTCTCTGGCGGCGGGCCTCGTGCTCGAGCGCCGCGTGGATGCCTGAGAACGAGTTCATGTTCTTGATCTCGACCTTGGTGCCGAGCTTCGTCTCGCCGACGGGCCTGATGGAGATGTTGACGTCGGAGCGCATGTTGCCCTCTTCGAGGTTGCAGTCGCTGACGCCGGCGTAGACCAGCATCTCCTTGAGAGCCGTGAGATACGCGATCGCCTCGTCGGCGCTCGCCATGTCCGGCTCGGATACAATCTCCATCAGCGGAGTGCCGCCGCGGTTGAAGTCGACGCCGGACGTCGTCGCGTAGTGGTTGATCTTTGCCGCGTCCTCCTCAAGGTGGATGTGGTTTATGCGTATCAGCTTCTTCGAGCCGTCCGCTAGCGTTATCTCGACGCCTCCGCCGATGCAGAGAGGACTGCCGTTCTCGGAGATCTGGTAGTCCTTCGCCATGTCGGGGTAGAAGTAGTTCTTGCGGTCGAACACGGCGTGCGGATTCACCTTGCAGCCCAGCATGAGCCCGCTCATCACGGTCAGCTTCACCGCCTCCTTGTTCATCACGGGCAGCGCGCCGGGATAGCCCAGGCACACCGGGCACACGTTGGTGTTAGGTTCGCAGCCGGTCTTCAGAAGGCAGCCGCAGAACATCTTGGTCTTCGTCTTCAGCTGGACATGCGTCTCCAGCCCTATGGTGTTCTCGAAATCCATAGGCGGTATTATACCAAAAATTCTTGAACACGACGTTGTACCGCGACGGCTCTTCTTCGCTCAGCAGGCAGATGTCGGCGTAGACTGCGTACGACTTGGCCTCCGTCTTCAGCTTTCCCAAGAGCCCACGGTTCAGCATTGTCAGGTTTTCCGGGCGGTCCGCCCCCTCGTCTCCGTAGATCACACATATTCCCTAATCTTCTCGAATCGAATTTCATACGTTGGAAAAATCGAAAACCAAACCAAATTTCCGTTTCCAACGTTGGAAATTCGACAGTCACCTTCACTTCTGGTGTCACATAACGAATGCAAAGCTCAAAACGGACAGTTCCAACGCTGCGTATTCAAGCGTTTTCCCTCTATTCCGTAGTGTTTTGGGCGATTTCCGCCCGTTCACGCACCCTGAAACCGCCGCAGACAGGGGCCAGACCGCTGGCGCTTAGGTATATTAACACCGAGCGGCTGGCGAGGGGCGGGGTTAGAGGTCGTCGAAGCCGAGGATGTCCATGCCTGCGGTCTTAGCAGTCTCAAGCATCTTCTCAAGCCACGCGGTCTTCATGTTGATCGTCTTCGCGTCCGGCTCGATGTTGTGGGAGTAGAACACTATCGCCTCGCCACGCTCCGCCGCGCGGCGGATGCCGGCGCAGATGTCGTCGATGTCGGTGTTGTACGCCTCGCCGATGCCGACGCCCCTGCAGAGTCTGCCGAGCTCGGAGCGCTTCGTGAACGCGCCGTCCACTTCGGCGAGCGGCTTAAGGGAGGCGCGCTTCACGTGGTCCTTGTCGAACGGACGCGCGGGGTTCCCGCAACGGAAGTGGCGAAAGCCCTTCTTCGCGAGGAAGTCGTCGGTCTCGTCCGTGCGGCGGTTATTCGGATAGGCCATCGAGGTCGGAACGATGCCGACCGACGCAAACGCGTCCATCTGCGGCTTGACCTGCTCAAGCCAGTAGGCCTCGGCGCCGTGCTTCTCGAAGTACGCGGGCGCGTCTGCATGGCTCTTGGTGTGGGGCCCGACCGTGTGGCCCTTGTCGTGAAGAGCCTTGAGGCATTCAAGGGCGCGGGCGTTGAGGGTGCCGTTCGGGAAGAAGCTCGCGTGCGCGCCGTACTTCTCGAAGAGCGGAATCGCCTTGACCCAGCGCTCCCAGTTTGGGTCGTCGAAAGTGAGGAACATCACGCCGTTCGTGCGGGACTCGCCTGCGGCGAAAGCCGAGGCCCATGCGGCGACGGCGGCGATCAAAAAGAATACAATGCGTTTCATGAACGAGAATTATACCATATTTTATTCTCCTCCGCCCCTCGTTTCGTACATGGTCTCGCCGACGGCGCGGGCGGCGTCCGCTAGGCGCTGGTACGCGGTGTCGCAGACGTCGACGAAGCCAATCTGGTAGTTCTCGCCGTCGCCGCGTCCGACAAGAGGCTGGTCGCGGTACTGGAACCAGTGCGAGCCGACGAAGAGAGGATGGCGAAGAGCGCCCTCCACCACGCGCCTGTAGCTACGTCCGCGCGCGCACTGGTCGCTGACAGGGCAGAGTCCGCCGGAGAACATGCCGCGATGGAGAGTGCCAAAGTGGAACTCCGAATGGAGTACGGGGCGGTCGATCTTCGGCGCGGCGTATGCGCCTTCGGTGAACACGGCGACGCTGCTCACGTATGAGTTGACGGACACGACGTCGCACCATTTTGCCGCGGCCTGCCAGAGCGCGTCGGAGTTGCGCAGGCTCTTGAACCGGCAGCCGAGATACAGCTTGTTCGGCGCGACGGACGCGACGGCCTCCTTGCAGGCCTTGAAATACGGCTCAAAGTACGCGCTGTCGGACGGGAAGGTCAGCTCGTTGTCGATGAAGAACCCGATGCACATCGGGTCGCCGACGGCGACGGAGGCGGCAGAGCCGGCGACGGCGACTGCGGACGCGACGGCGTCCTTCATCTTCGCGGCGAACGTTTCGTCGAGAGAGTCGTAGAAGCCGCCGGAAAGATACGGGAGGCCCGACGGCTTCGCCACGAGCGTCATCACGTAAGGCTTGCGTCCGAGCTTCAGAAGGTCGCCATCGGACCAGTTGCCGATTGTGTTCACGCCCCACGAGTCAAGACGCTGCAAAACGAAGTCGTAGTAGGCCCGCCTGAAGTCGTTCGTGGCGAACTTCTCGCGGAGGTTCCATGTCGGGAAGCTCATCGAGGACTGAGGCGCAACCGAGTACCAGTCGGGATGCTGAAATCCGTTAGGTGCGTCGCTGTCGGTCTTGACCACGTTGATTCCGATAGAGTAGAAGAGATGGCCGGACGGCGTGACAAGCCACCACTTGCCGTCCACCTTCTCCGTGCGGAAGCTGCCCGTGGCCTCAAGCTGCGGACCGTTCGCCCAGCCGCCGTACTCGTCCCACGACTTGGGCGCGGACTTGAGGGCCGAGCGTTCGCGGACGAGGTCCGCACGCAGTTCGTCGGCCGACGAGACCTTGTACCGCCAGTTGCCGTGCGCGTACTGTCCGAACCTGTCCACGAAAGGAAGATAGGCGGACGCTGGGACCTTGCGGGCGTAGTCCGGCTCGCCGGCAAGCCGCACGTTCGACACGCGGCAGTGGACGAGTCCGTTGAACTGCCCTTCGTAAGGCCAGACGACGAGGAAGGATATGTTCGTGATGTTGCGGGTGTCGAGGGTCCTCACGCCCTTGGCGCCCGACGGCGAGGAATAGATGTGCTCGTGGGGCAGATGAAGCTTGACGGTCGTCTTCTCGCCGGGGTCAAGCGCGGCGCCGACGTATGTCTCGCCGGCGGCGTCCTTGATCTGGAGGCAGAGTCTTTGCTGATGGTCGGCAAGGCTCTCAAGGTCCACCGCAAGATAGCGGGCGGACGAGAGGTCGAACGTCGTCCTGCCCGCGGGCGGAAGAAGGCGGAAGCCAGAAGAATACTCCGCGCTCGAACTTTTCAGAACGACCGAGCCGCCGGGCTCGAAAGTCAGCCTTCCGCTGTACACGGCCTCGACACGGCCGTTGGCGAGGGAGAGCTCGTCGGCACCGGCCGAAAGAGCGAAAGCAAGGGAAAGGACAATCGAGCGCGTGAGTTTCATGGCGTCCTCCTTGTCATTGGACTATGAACAATGTGCCGGCGCCGACCTGGCATTCGTAGCAGCCGATGTCGATCGCCCTGCCATGCACGCGAGGCTTGCCCGCAAGGTCGGCGGAAGGCAGGAAATTGACCCCTGAAGTGCCCTTGTCGTTGGCCGCGCAGCCGGGCCTGAGCCTGAAGTCGCCGCGGAGAAAGTCCTTGAAGAGCCTTTCCGCCGACGCTTCGCCGTCCGTCAGGTTGTTCGCGTACGTGCCATGCGCGGTGTCCATCTTGACGGACGAGAAGCCGTCCTTGCCGGTCTCGTAGTTGCCGACGACTATGTTGTTGCGGAGACGACCGTACCACGTCGTGCAGTGGACGCCGGCGGAATCGTCACGAAGCGAGCCTTCGACCTTGTTGCACGCGATGGTGTTGTTCTCGATCTGCGTGTCGTCGTTGCTGCCGCCGAACCTGATGCCGGACGCGCCGTCCCTTGGCTCGTCGCCGCTAGTCACATAGCTGTTGCAGACGATGAGGCAGTTCGAGACGCGTCCCCTCTTTGCGCCGTTGGCGACGAAGACCGCGCCGCCGGCGAGGCCCTGGTTGGAAGACGTGCCCTGGACGACATTGTTGGAGACGACGCAGTGCGTGAGAACGCCCGCGCCGGCAAGCTCCACGCCGCCGCCCGCGGCGTTGGCCGTCTCGCCGTCCACGACCGCGAGGCCGCCTCGGATAACGCAGTTGGAGACGACGCCGGCGACAAGGCGGAGGTTTCCGCCGTTCTGGTTCTTGACGCAACCGTTTTCGATGGCAAGATTGGCGACAAGAGCGCCCGCGTTGTTGACCTCAAGCGTGCGATGGTAGTACTGGTTCGGAGACGCGGACGTGTTGCGGACTATTACGTCCTCTGGCTTCGCGCCCAGTCCGCGGATGGTGATTGCCCTGCCGAAGGAAATCTGGTCGGCCGTCTCGTAGACGCCCGGAGCGAGAAGGAGCGTGTAGCCGTCGAGAGCGGACTGCACGGCGGCCTTGAGGTCGCCGTAGCCTGTTTCGGGAGTGTTGTAAGGAAACGCCGCGCCGGACGAATTGTCCGGCGTGACGTAGACCGTGGAGGAAGCGACTCGCACATAGCCCGCGTAGACCATCTCGGCGCTTTCGCCTCCGCCGACGTCCAGGGCCGAGATCCTGACGGAGTAGACGCCAGGCTGCGCATATGCGTGGGAAATCGTCGACGCGCCGGTAGTCGCGGGCGCGGAGCCGTCGCCGAAGTCGTAAGTGAAGGTGACGTTCGCAGGCGCGGCGGCGTTCTCGGAAGCGTGGGCGAAGGTGACGGTCGCAGGGGCGAAGACCTGGTCGTAGACGGCGCTGTCGATGCGCACCGTCATGTCGGGCCTCTGGTACTCGTAGCATCCTATGTCCACCGTTCCGCTGACTCGCGGGGCGCCGATGAAGTCGACGGCTGAGGCGGAAGCGCCGCGCGGATCGGACGCACCGGCGTCCACAAGCGCGCCTACGAACGACGGAGAGTAGTCGCTGTTCATGTAGTCGGCGAAGGCGCTCGCGTCGATTAGGACAAGTGTCGGGAACGCCGACTGCGAAAAGCGCCCGTTGTCCGACGAGAGCGCGCAGTTCACGAAATCACCGGAAGAGGAAGTCGGCAGGTTGCCGTTCCACTCGGCGACGACGCCTTCCTTGGTGTTGCCGAAGATTACGGTGTTGAAGATGTGCTGCGTGCCGCTCCAGGCCCACACTCCGTACGGCTCGTTGTTCACGACGGTGCAGTTGTAGAGGCTGGAAGTGCCGCCGAGCAGGACGCCGCCGCATTCGGAGGCTTCCACGAGCGAGTCCTCGACAAGCGCGGAGGAGCTGTTCACGCAGAGGCTGCCGCCATTGTAGCCCGCGGCGTTGGCGCCGCCGGAAAGACGGCACCTGGAGAGCTTCGATGAGCTGTCCATGAAGACATTGGCGCCCTTCTTGTCGCCTGAAGTCGCCGTGTTCGTTCCGCATGATATGGACGAGTCCTCCAGCACGCAGCCGCCGTTCATGCGCACGTTGCCTCCGTCATTGACGGCGGCGCCGCCGGTTATGACGCAGCGCGAGAGGACGCCGCCGTACTGGTAGACGTTGCCGCCGACGTTGTCGCTGACGCCGCCGTAGATCGTGCAGCCGCGGACCGTGCCGGCGTCAAGGTAGATGTTGCCGCCGCGCTTCGTGGCGTGTCCGCCGTATATCGCCGAGTCCACGACAAGCGACGAGCCGCTGACGTAGAGGTTGCCGCCTTCGGTGTTGCTGGAGCTGCTCTTCGCCGTGCCGCCGCGGACGATGCAGTTGGTCACAGTGCCGCCGGACATCTCGATCGCGCCGCCCTTGTCGGCCTTGAACGTGCCCTCGCCGACGACGGTGACGTTCTCAAGCCACGACCCGGCCGCCATTCTGAGCGTGCGGTATGTGCCTGCGGACTGGATCACGACCTCTTCGCGAGTCGAGCCCGTGCCGATGAGCATCGCCTTGAGATTGGGTCCCCACTGATTCGTAGTCGCA
>JAEEZC010000364.1 GCA_016288465.1 Verrucomicrobiota bacterium
CGAACGGAACGCCGATAACGCACGGCAACTTCCGCGCCCCGCTAAGAGGATTCGTCCGCACCCACCTGAAACGCGTGAGCGACGCTCGCCGCACGGACGATGCGCAGTCCGCAAGGCAGGCCAAGCTGCGCGAGAGCGCCGTCGCCGCGCTGACGGAGCGGGACTGGGCGCTTTGCGCGGAATGCTGCGCCAACTGCACCGGACGCTCGTGCGCCAGGGGTCTGAAGCTCCCGTGCGACCACCGGCTCAACGCCCGCCCGTGCAGTCCTGCGGAGTGTCCGCGCTTTGCCGCGAAGGAAGGAGGTGCGGCATGAGCAGAAGAACTCTTTGCGTGTCCGCGCTTTCGGGACTTCGGCCGAAGTCCGCCGTGGATGCTTGTGACGAACTTGTCGAAATGTCCGACAACGGCGCGGGCGCGGAGGCGATGTATTCCGAGATCGACCGCTCGTGCTTTGGCATTGGCGGCGGCGAAGGCCACTATGTGCGCATGGCGCGGCGTGCTCGGGACTTCGTGCGGCGGCACGACCCCTCGCTGCTGCCTACGCTCAACGCGATACTGCGCAACGGGAGCGAGAGGCGGGAGAGCATCTTCGAGCTTGCGAAGAAGTCGCGGCAAAAGCGAGGCGAAGCGGCGTGGGCGTCCGCCGAGAAGCGCTACTACCGCAGCCGCGCCAGACTGCTACGCTTGTTCGGGGCGTGAAGACGTGCAACAAATTGCCGCGCCTCTGGTCTTTCAAGCCCGATGGCGCGGCTTCTACATAACAGCACTCCCGAAGTCAAAACTCTGTTCGCTAATTCGCGGTGGTTGTCTGAAAGATGCTTTTGCCACGACACGTTCAACGCAAGCGTCGATTTTTTTGATGTCCTTCTCGCTGTAGAGCGTCGCCAGCGTAGATACATCGCGTTCGTCAAGGCTGCTCCATGCCGGTATGTGGATGTTCCGCAGATTCTGCGACTGGTAGCGGATGCTTCCCCCTCGCATCTGCATCGACACGCACCGCATCTGATTGGTCACGAACGAACTACGCATGATTACGCAAAGCGCCTTCATGTCCCACGACGCCGACGTTATCCAATACACGTTGTGGTGCGGATAGTACTCCCCTCGCTCGTCCAGTGCTACGTTGCCGCCTCGCTGTATGTCTGGCAGAAGCAGCTTCGGGGCCCGCAGCGTACTGTACTTGATTCTGTCAAGCGTCCTATACCATGCGTCAGGGTGTTTCTTTGCGCAATAACGGGATTTCAACTTCTCCGCGTGGCGATTCAGATACGCGCTCGCCCTAGGGAATCTCTCCAGGTCAAGCATCTGCCTGTCGTCTTGATTGTCGTATGGATTGAACATGTACCGTTTGTTCCACTCGATGCGGCCATTACGTATGTCTTCTGATGCGACAAGCGGAAGAAGACAGTCTCTTTCGACTTCAGCCGACAGCTGTGGGGCGACGTATATATCGTCCGCCCCAGACGCAACTCCTATGCCGATTCGGGTGCCCGCGCCCGATTCCTCTATCGTAGGGAACGAGCTGGCGACATTGTCCATCATCGAACGCACGGTGCAATCGGTTGTCAGCCATGCCTCGCCGTCGCCATACCAGTGGTCGAATCTGCTTAGGCAGGATTTTGCAATTCCGGTTCTGCACCGCTCCAGCATGCCGTCATCGAGAGTCGATATTTCGCCGGAGTATGTTTCGCGCCCCATGCGACGATCCAACACAAAAATCGCCGGGTACGCTGACACTTCGGTTTCAAATGGCTGCGTGTGCTCCATGTTTAGATAAAGCGCGACATGGAAAGAATCTCCTATCATCTTGCGCAACCGCCTACCATAGCTGCTCCTGACGAATCTGTTTGAGCATATGAACGAAAGCACTCCGCGCTTTGAGAGAAGCGACATTGAGCGCTCAAAGAACGGGACATATATGTCGCATCGCTCCGAAAACGTGCAGTAGCGCGACTTGTACGCACTCTGCTTCGCCGAGTCGAGGTTGTCGAACCGAATGTATGGCGGGTTGCCGATTACGACGTCAAACTTGCGGGTGAAATCGTAGAGCAAGAAGTCTTCGCAGAAGAACCACCGAGACAGCAGACGTCCGCGCACGGCTTTTGGACATCCAGCGGCGGATAGTTTGGCGTCAACGGCATTTCGCACCCTTGACATGCTTTCCTCGGAAATGTCGAATGCGCAAAGAAAATCGTTCAACGAGGAATCGTTCCAGTCGGGCGACTCAGCGACGAGCGCATCAACAAGCGGCAGGACAAACGCGCCGTCGCCGCAACTCGGCTCAAGGACGCGCAACACGCTCCACTTCCGAAAGCCGCCTGCCCACCGAGTCTCGCGCATCATGTACGCCACGACTTCCGGCCGTGTGAACACCGCGCCTGTCGTTCTGCGAGAGGGAACTACTGCATTTGGTTTCACGATCTGGCTATCAGATGTGTGTAAAGCGAGGAAAAGAAGCGCAGCGCACCGACAGACTCTCCGCCGTCGCGCACGGATGCCGTAGCCTTGTCAGACACAAGAAGCGCCGTTGCAGTGTAGTCGCGCTCAAGCACAAGGCGTTCGCAAAGTATCTCATAGCGCCTGAGATAGCTAGTGTCATTGAACACGGCAAGCGGCGGCAGCGGACTTTCTGCAAGCGCAACGGCACGATCCGACGCGGGGGAGTCCTCAAGGAAAAACAAATACCCAAGCCATGGCGCGTCGGTCACGCCAAACACGCGTTCGCGATATGCCATCCAGAAATCCCGAGACACGCCAAGTACTTCTTCTGAGCGGTTGTTGAAGTTATTACCGAAACTTCCACTTTGCGACTTCAGCTCTATTGCGGCGATGAGTTTTCCCTCTCGAAGGACAACGACATCCCAGTTCTTCTGCGGGCGATAATACCCGGGAACGGGAACAGCTCTGTTGAAAAATATCTCGTCTTTCCTGAATCCAGCCTTCATGCAAATGTCTTCAACAAGACGGGCGAACCCATCCAAATGTCGTCCGCCCGTAACCTGGCCGCGTGTACCGGCGTCGACTTTGCCGCGCTTTTTCTGTCTCGATGCCTGGTTCTTACGCGTCCGCCAGTAGTACTTGGCGGCATCTTCCAGTTTTCGACGGAATATTGATTCTTCATAAGGGAAAGACATGCCGATATTATACCAAATTTACCTTTGGCGCGGGCATGTCTGCATGGCGAACGGTGCGCGGCGAAAAAAAGTTGAAAATTCTTCTCCGCCCAATGGAATCAGGGGTGCGGCGCGCGGCGGACGGGCTTTTGCGTCTGCTGAGATGTCCGAAATCTGGTGCTTTGGTGACACGAAGTGGGGGGGGGGCGATGCGATTGCGGGAGCGGTTCCCGGACGACAGTCGCCCCCCTGGAAACCATCACAGGAAACAAGACCATGAAAATCAAGACGAAGAAGCAGTTCAAGGAGCGGGTTGACGCGGCGTTCGAGACGCAGAAGACCCGAGACGAGGCGAAGGCGTGCTACGACTTCAGCCGCGAGGAGTTCAAGGAGCAGGAGGAGGAGCTGTGCGCATACGCCGCGGCGAACCCCGACGTCTTCGAGGGACGCGACGGAGCAAGCGGCTGGGGCGCGACCGACACCGTGGAGTACACGATGACCGGCGGCACCACGGTCGAGCGCGCCGACGGCGGCAAGCTGACGGACGGCGACTTTCTGAAAGGACTGCCGAAGAAGTACATCCGCGTCAAGTTCGAGCTGAACAAGGCGAAGCTCAAGGCCGACGCACTCGACAACGCAGCGCTCGCCGAACTCGGCCTCGTCCGCGTCGAGACCGTGAGCATGAAGCTCAAGCCGAAGGCGGCTTGACCGACACAAGGGAGGGAAAGACATGAAACGACTTCTATTTGCCGCGTTCGTCGCGGCATTGACAGGCGGATGTTACATCGGCAAGGCCGCGTTCCAGGGCGAGGACATGAAGATATACCCCTTCTTCGGCCCGAGCGCCACAACGGCCGCAGAAGGTACGGCGACAAAGTGAACACTTCCGGCCGCGCCGCGAAGACACAATGCGCGAGGAGACAGCAACTGTTGAACGAAG
>JAEEZC010000365.1 GCA_016288465.1 Verrucomicrobiota bacterium
GACTTTGCCCCGAAGACCATGCGGCTCCACACTCCGGGATACGGAGCGGCCTTGTAGCCAAGCGGCTTCACGTCCATGAGCTTGCCGAGCGCCGGGGACGCGGAATAGAACACGACGAGCTTTCCGCCGCGTGCGCGGAACGCCTTCAGGGTCTCCATCTCGGCCGCGGAAGGGTTGGAGAACCCGACCAGGAACGCAACCCGCTCCGATGAAAGCGCCGACGGCATCTCCCTGGGCGTGACTACTTTCGCGCTCACGCCTTCTTCGCCAAGCCAACGGCCCACGTGGTTCGCGAGCGAAGTGCAGTATCCGGGGTCGTGCGCGACGACCAGCGCGGCGAGCGCAAGGCTGCTAAACAAGGTCCGGTCTCTCCTTTTCGGTGAGCAGGCGCGCCTGCATCGCCTTCCACTCCTCGATCTTGCGGTGGTTCCCGGAGAGGAGCACCTCGGGAACCTTCATGCCTCTGAACTCAGGCGGGTTGGTGTACTGCGGCGCTTCGAGCAGACCCGAGGCGCCGAAGCTCTCCGCAGACGTCGCAGCCGGTCCGCCGCCCAGCACGCCAGGCAGCAGCCTGACCACTGCGTCCGCCATTGCAGCCGCCGCGATCTCGCCGCCCGTCATCACGAAGTCGCCGACGGAATACCTGTCGGTCGCGAGAGTCTCGATCCGGGCGTCGAAGCCCTCGTAGTGCCCGCACATGAAGACGATGTGGTCTTCGGCGGCGAGAGCCTCGGCGTCGCGCTGGGTGAAACGCTTTCCCTTTGGGTCCGTCATTACGACCCTGGCGGGCCTGCCGGCACCGTCGCCGCGCCTGGAAAGGCACGATTCGACCGCGGCGAACCACGGGCCGCACTTCATGAGCATTCCGGGGCCGCCGCCGTAGGGCTTGTCGTCGACCTTTCGCCAGCGGCCTTCGCCGAACTCCCTGAGATCCGTAATGGCAATCTCGCACGCACCCTTTTTCGCGGCGCGCGCGACTATGGATTCCGTCAGGAACCCCGAGAACATCCTCGGCTGGACGCTTATTATGTCGATTTTCAGCACTGCGTTCAGCCGCGGATCGAGCGGACGAGCTGCGCGGCCTCGCGTGCAAGCTTCTCTATCGCGGCGTAGTCGCCGGCGGCAAGGGCGTCCTTCGGCACGACCCATGTGCCGCCGCAGCAGACAACTTCGGGAATCGCGAGGTAGTCCGCGAGATTGCCGGCCGTGACGCCGCCCGTAGGCATGAACTTCACGCCCGTGAACCGGAACGCGCCGAGAAGGTTCTTGATCATCTTCGGCCCGCCTGCCGCCTCCGCAGGGAAGAACTTCACCATCGGGCAGCCGGCGGTGAGCGCCTGGCTCAGTTCGCTTGCCGTGGCGACGCCTGGGCAGAAGGGGAGCATCTCTCCCTTTGCCTCTTCGATGATCGCAGGGTCGAAGCCAGGCGCCACGCCGAACGCCGCGCCGGCCTTCTTCGCCGCCCGCAGCTGCTCCGCCGTCAGCAGCGTGCCCGCGCCGACGACTGCCTCGGGAACCTCCCGCCGTATCGCCGCGATGGCGCCGGCGGCCGCCTTTGTGCGGAACGTCACCTCCAGCACGCCGAGGCCGCCGCCTACCAGCGCCCTTGCAAGCGGAACGGCCTGCTCCTCCTTCTCTATGACGATGACGGGCACAACGCCCGCCTTGCCGAGCATGTCGACTACAGACATTCAGATATCTCCCTTTGACATTTGCCGAAACTTCACCGTGACAGCCGCAATTTTACCATAATCAGGCCGCCCAGGGCAAACGAAACGGGCGGCGGATCGAACCGTCGCCCGCACTTTCGCCCGCGGAAAAACGCTCGTATTACTTCTTGACGAGCTTGCGGACCGCCTTGTGGGAGCAGAACGTGCGCTCGGTGTAGAGCTTCGCGCGCCATCCGTTGCCCTTCTTCACGAGCTTGATGCCCTGAAGCCAAGGGGAGTTGAACGGGAAGAGCTTCTCAACCCGGACGCCGTAGCTGTCTCTCGTAACGGTGAAGTTGCCCGAGACGTTCTTGCGGCCGTTGTCGATCGCGAGAACCTTGCCCTCGAAGTCCTGGATGCGGAACTTGTCGCCTTCCTTGATCTTGATCGAGACGCGGACAATGTCGCCGGTGCGGAACTCGGGGAAGCCTCTTCCCGCGAGCGAAGCCGTCTGCTCGGCGTTAATCTTGTCGATAAGCTTGATGCCCATTTCCTTACGCCTCCTTCTTCTTGGCGTCGGCGTTCTTCGCCGGGGTCGCGTGGTGGGGCTTTATGTTGGGGTTCTTTGCGCGGCGGATGAGCGAAGCGACAGTCGTGGAGGGCTTCGCGCCGTTCTTGAGCCACTTGTCGACCTTCTCAAGGTCGATCTGGAAGTTGTTGTCCTTGATCTGGGTGTCGTACCAGCCCAGGATCTCGAGGAACTTGCCGTCGCGCGGGCTACGCTCGTCGGCTGCAACGATGCGGTATGTCGCGTGGTTCCTGCAGCCAGTGCGACGCATTCTTAGTTTGACCATGTCTTTTCTTTGCTCCTTCAGCGGATGAAATTGGCGCGTAGTATACCAAAACCGGCCGAAGTGCGCAAGGGGAAATAAGATAAACGAATTCGGCTCAGCGAGACGGAGCACGGGGAAATGTGGTACAATATGCGCAATTAGCCCTCTAACCAGGAAAAGAAAGGTGTGTTTCGACATGAAGATGCTTGTTGCCGCGGCTGTCGCCGCAATCGCTTTTTCCGTGCTCGCCGAGGCGCCTGCAGGCGGCGAAGAGCCCCGTCGCAGAAGGCCGCCGATGGGCCAGCGCTTCAGGCCCGACGGCGCGCAGATGCTGGCCGATCCGGTGATGAGGGCCGTCATGACGCCTGGCGTGGCGGAGAAGATCGGCCTGAACGACGAGCAGAAGACGAAGCTGCGCGAGGTCGTGCTGCTGAGAGGCGCCTCCCGCGAGCTGCAGGACAAGATCCGCAAGGGCACGTCCCGCCAGAACGAGCTTCTCCTGGCGGAGAAGATCGACGAGGCGGCCGTTATGGCGGCGATTGACGAGGTCTTCGACGCCCGCAGGGAGATTGCCAGGGACCAGGCCCGTCGCCTTATCGCCGTGAAGTCGATTCTCACTCCCGAGCAGGTCTCGAAGGCCCTTGAGGCCATGAAGGAGATTCGCGCCGAGAGCAGGCAGCGCCGCGCAGGAATGAAGGGCGAGCGCCGCGGTCCCGAGGGCGAATGCAGTCCGAAGGAGGGCATCGCGACTCCCGTTGCGGAAAAGCCCGCCGCGGAATGATCCGGTCCGAGCGCCCGCAGCTCGTCAAAACGTCAGCTGCCGCTCGGGTTTGCCGCATCAGTTGTCGCCCAAGTCGACACTGCAACGGGTCGACTTGCCTGTTTGCGCTGACGCGTGACCGAGAAGGCCGAGTGCGGCGGCTGCGCGCTATCGGACGAAGATGGTGAAACCGCTGTCGCGCACAAGCGCCGCGGCATACCAGCCGACGTTCCAGACACGTCCGTCGGCACCGGTTCCCGTATAGGCGGGCTGTGCGTGGCGCGTCTCGACGACATCGGCACGGCGGCTGTATCGGCGGCGGCGCGGTCTGGCGCTGAGATTCCCGAGGAGATAGCAGTTGTCTCGGTGGACGACGATCCGGAGATCTGCGAGAAGTGTTCGCCGACTCTTTCGAGCGCCCGGCCGGACTTTCAGCGTCTCGGCTTTTGCGAGGGCAGGCTCCTCGACGAAACGATGTCAAATCCGGGGCAGCCGCCGCGAGCGCTGACCGTACCGCCGTTTGGCATCATCCGCCGCGCATCTTCTCGCAGACTGAAGGTGTTCGACAAAATGGTGTACGCCGCACTGGAGAAAATTCGGTCGCCGCCGTCGCGAACTTCTGCGGGTGGAAGAGCGACGTGGCGTTCCGCAAGGCGTTCAGGTCGCGCTTTGGGGTCTCTCCGCCCAGATGGCGCAAGGGCTCTGATTCATGCACGAATCGGCCGATTATGGTATAATTCCAACATTCGCCTGATGCCGCGCTTCCTGCGGCGAGGCGTCCGAATACTATGAAGAAAGAGCCAGACCAGCGCAAGATTGCGTCGCTAGTGCGGGAGCTCCTCGCGGAACTCGGCGAAGACCCCGAGCGCGACGGGCTTGCAAAGACTCCGATGAGAGTCGCGAAGTCGCTTACGTACCTAACCCGCGGCTACAGACAGAGCCTCAAGGCCGTCGTGAACGGCGCCAAGTTCTCGAGCGACACGAACCACATGGTGATTCTCAAGGACATCGAGCTGTACTCGCTGTGCGAGCACCACATGCTGCCTTTCTACGGCAAGTGCGCGATAGGCTACATCTCGCGCGGCAAGGTGCTCGGGGTGTCGAAGCTCGCGCGCATCGTGGACATGTTCGCGAGGCGCCTGCAGATACAGGAGCGCATGACCGAGGAGATCGCCGACGCGGTGATGACCGAGGCCGGCGCGGAGGGAGTCGGCGTGGTCATCCGCGCAAAGCACCTGTGCATGATGATGCGCGGCGTCGAGAAGCAGAACAGCGAGATGACGACGTCCGCTGTGCTCGGCACCTTCAGAAGCGACGAGAAGGTGCGGCAGGAGTTCCTGTCGCTCATCGGGTGAGCTAAGCCCGTTCCAACATGACGGTTGAGAAAAAGATGAAGAGACTGCTGACGATACAGGACATAAGCTGCGTGGGGCAGTGCTCCACGACTGTCGCGCTGCCGGTGGTGAGCGCGTGCGGCGTTGAGTGCGCGGTGCTTCCGCCTGCGATACTGTCGAACCACACAGGCGGCTTCAAGTCGTGGAGCTTCGCCGACCTGACCTCCGAGATGGGCAAGGTCGAGGCGCAGTGGGTTGCGCAGGGCATCAGGTTCGACGCGTTCTACACTGGCTACGTGTGCGAGAGCCACATCGACCCGATACTTTCGATCGAGAAGACGTGCGCGGCGGAAGGCGCGATCAGGATCGTGGACCCTGCCATGGCCGACAACGGCGTCCTCTACCCCGGCTTCGCGCAGGACTTCCCGTCCAAGATGGCGCGGCTTTGCAAGGGCGCCGACTACGTGCTGCCGAACCTCACCGAAGCCGCTCTTCTGACGGGGCGCGAGCCGATGCCGGCCGGATGCGGCGAGGGCGAGGTGGAGTCGCTCGTCGCCGGTCTCCATGCGCTTGGCGCGAAGAACGTCGTCCTGACCGGCGTCTCGCTCAAGGCGGACGAGCTCGGCACTGCGGTTTCGGACGGAAAGACGGTGCGGTACGACTTCAACGCGAGGAACCCGCGCAGCGCGCACGGGACGGGCGACCTATTCGCCTCCGTGTTCGCGGGTGCGGTCCTGCGCGGCATGGGCGCGTTCGAGGCGTCGGCGCTCGCGGCGGACATTGTCTGCGAGGCGATCGAGGCGACTGCGGTCGACCACTGGTACGGCGTCTCGTTCGAGCGGACGATCCCGTCGATAGCCAGGGCTTTCGAGGGGGCGCGGGCATGAGGCATTCAGGGGCGGCGTGTCTGTGCGCGGCGGTTCTTTTCGCCGCGCTTGCGGATCTATCGGCCAGTGCCGGGCCGGTCGCGTGGACCAACGTCAGCGAGACGTGCTACGTCTCGGGGCGCAAGTGCAGTCAGGGGTATCTGCAGGGCAAGGTGGTCCTTGTCTGCCGCGACAGGGCGCTTGCGGAGCGGATGGAGGATGTGTGGCAGGCGTTCAAGACGAAGCCGTTCGTCCTGATGGGCGCGTATCGCGGCCGTCCGTCCGGCACGACGTACCCCGTCTACGCGGGCGCGGCGCTCGAGTCCTGCGCGAGCGACGCGCCGCTGTGCGTGGTCGACGGCACGGGCGCGGTCTGTTACAGGGGCGCGGACGACCGCAGGGCCACGGAATGCGTGGTCACTGCGATAACGGACATGGAGTCTCCCAGGGACGAGGCGCAGTGGCGGGCGTTCCTGGAGCACGAGATCTCCGTGCTGCCCGGGCGCGCGGTGCTCAGGTTCGCCGAGTTCAAGAAGCGGTTCCCCCGCGCCGCCGCGGAATACGAGCATCAGGTCTCCGCGATCGGCAAGACGCCCGACGTCAGGAAGCTCGTGGAGCTTGTGAAGTTCTCGAAGGCCGTGAAGGACGCGCGCAGGCTCGACCCGGCAAACAAGAAGGACGCGCTCGCCAAGAAGAAGCTGGAGGCGAAGATCAAGGCCGCCGTCTCGAAGTTCTCCTCGCTTAAGGAGTCTCGCGACCCGCTTGTCGCGCAGGAGGCCAAGAACGCCCTTGCCGACCTTGTGTGGACCGGCAATTCCCTTTGAAGGACATCTAAACTGGAGTGACATGAAGGAGTTCAACACCATAGACGAAATGCTTGCGCGCAATGCGGCCGAGTGGCCGGACGATGTCGCGCTCGTTGAGATCAATCCGCAGGAGCTTGAGGCCCGGCACACGACATGGAGGGAGTATTCGCTCATCGAAAGCTCGCCGATCGAGGCTTTCAGAAGCGAGATGACGTGGCGCGAGTTCGACGAGAAGGCCAGCCGCTTCTCGAACCTGCTGCTGACGCGCGGCTACAAGAAGGGCGACAAGATAGCGATTCTGCTCATGAACTGCCTGGAGTGGCTGCCGGTCTACTTCGGCATCCTCAGGGCCGGGTGCATGGCCGTGCCGCTGAACTTCCGCTACACCGCCGACGAGATCAAGTACTGCCTCGACCTCTCCGACGCGTCGGCGCTCGTGTTCGGCCCCGAGTTCACGGGCCGCGTCGAGCAGATATTCGAGACCGTGCCGAAGGTGAAGTCCCTTTTCTACGTCGGCGACGACTGCCCCTCGTTTGCGGATCCGTACAGGGCGATGATCGGCTACTGCTCGTCCAAGGCGCCGTCGGTGCCGCTTGCGTCCGAGGACGACGCGGCGATCTACTTCTCGTCCGGCACGACGGGCTTTCCGAAGGCGATAGTGCTTCAGCACAAGTGCCTCGTGCACAGTTGCAAGACCGAGCAGAACCACCACGGCCAGCGCAAGGAGGACACGTTCCTCTGCATTCCGCCGCTCTACCACACCGGCGCGAAGATGCACTGGTTCGGCTCGCTTATCGTCGGCGGCCGCGCCGTCCTGCTCAAGGGCGTGAAGCCCGAGTGGATTCTTCGCGCAGTCTCGGAGGAGCACTGCACCATTGTCTGGCTGCTCGTGCCGTGGGCGCAGGACATACTTGACGCGATAGAGCGCGGCGACGTGAAGCTCTCGGACTACAGCCTCGACCAGTGGCGCCTCATGCACATCGGCGCTCAGCCCGTGCCGCCGAGCCTCATCCGCCGCTGGAAGGGCGTGTTCCCGAACCACGACTACGACACGAACTACGGCCTTTCCGAGTCCACTGGCCCGGGAGCCGTGCACCTCGGCATCGAGAACATCGACCATGTCGGCGCGATCGGCGTCGCCGGGTACGGCTGGC
Organism: Verrucomicrobiota bacterium; assembly: GCA_016288465.1. GTDB lineage: Bacteria > Verrucomicrobiota > Kiritimatiellia > RFP12 > UBA1067 > UBA1067. Next base: position 7,403 of record JAEEZC010000365.1, read on the forward strand.
AGACGAAGATCGTCGGTTCCGACGGCGTGACTCCGGTCGAGCCCGGCGCAGTAGGCGAGCTCGCGCTCAAGGGGCCTGGGGTGATGAGGGAGTACTACAAGAACCCGAAGGCGACTGCGGAGATCATGAAGGAGCCGGGCTGGCTTCTCACGGGCGACATGGCCGAGGAGCGCGACGGCTTCATCTACCTCGTCGACCGCGCCAAGGACGTCATCATCACCGGCGGCGAGAATCTGTATCCCGTGCAGATCGAGGACTTCATCCGCGCCAATCCAGCGGTCAAGGACGTCGCCGTCATCGGCCTTCCCGATGCGCGCCTCGGCGAGATCGCCGCGGCAATCGTGTCCGTGAAGGAGGGCGCGACGCTCGACGAGGCGGCGCTGCAGGAGTTCTGCCTCGGCATGCCGCGCTACAAGCGTCCGCGCAGGTACATCTTCGCGGATGTGCCGCGCAATCCGACCGGCAAGATCGAGAAGCCGAAGCTGCGCAAGATGTACGGGGCCGACGGGCTCGTCGCGCAGCAGAACGAAGTCAAGAGCTGAAGCGGCACTGGAGGTTGTCATGGCGGGTCTTAGCAGAAGGAGCTTCATCGGAGTCGGGGCGGCGTTCGCGGCGGCTGTCCCTGAAGGAGCGCGCGGCGCCGAGGCGGAAGCTGCGGCGCGGAATCCTTTCCTTGGCACCGGCGGAGCGCCGTTCAGAGCCGGCGAGCCGTGCCTGCAGGCGCCGGGCGAGACGACGATGGGCGTGAGCTGGGCGGTGTCCGGGCTTGCGAAGGGCGTCGTCGAGTTCGCCGACAACCCCGAATTCAGGAATTCGAAGACAGTCAAGTCCGGCGGATACGGCCTCGTGCCGATTGACACGGCGGCGCTCGGCGTGAGGCTTGAGGGCCTCAGGCCCGCGACGCGCTACTGGTACCGCACCGTCACGACACCGTTCACCGACTACTCGAACATCTACGACGCGAAGATGGGCGAGGCCGTCGTCGGCAAGGTGCACTCCTTCAAGACGCTCGGTGCCGCGGCCGAGGGACACGTCGCGATGTTCTGCGACACCCACGCGAAGGCCTCTGTCTGCCAGATGGTCGCGGCTAAGGTCAAGGAGCTTAAGCCGTCCGTAGCCGTCTGGAACGGCGACGCCACCAACACGACGCAGGACAAGGCCACCGCCGTCAAGATATTCCTTGACCAGCCGATCGACGACGCCGACTATTCCGCCGAAATCCCGGTGTGCTTCGAGAGCGGCAACCACGACTTCCGCGGCAGCTGGATATCGCGCAAGGAGGAGGTCGTCATGCCCCGCCATCCTGCGGAGCGCGACTCTTCCGAATGGGATCTCAAGTGGAACTTCGCAGTGCGCGTGGGCGACATCGCGCTCGTCGGCATGGACACGGGCGAGGACAAGCCCGACGCGCATCCGAAATGGTTCGGCCTCGCGAACTTCGAGCCGTACCGCCGCGCGCAGACCGCGTGGCTCGAAAAGGCGCTTTCCCGTCCTGACATCGCCGCGGCGAAGTTCAAGGTCGTCTGCTGCCACATTCCGCTGCAGCCGATCGATCCCGAGAACGACGACGACGGCTCGACGATCACGCCTCACGGCTACGCGAGGTGGCAGGGCGAGTGCTACCGGATGTGGAACCCGGTTCTTGAGCGGCATGGCGTGCAGCTCGTCCTCGCCGGACACCGTCACCGCTACCACTACAACGCGCCTGACGCGAACCACAGCTGGCATCAGGTGATCGGCGGCGGATGCGACTTCGGTCCGGGGCTCTTCCCGACTGTCGTGGACTGCAAGGTCGAAGACGGCCGACTGCACGTCGTCACGTACGACGTCTCGCAGAACACCGTCGTCGGCGACTTCACCATCGCCTGACGCTCGCTCTGCCCTCCGGCCTCCGCGTCGGGCTCGGCCTGTTTCAGCTCCCTGCTTCCTCTTTTCTGCTCCCGCCTTCGATCGCGGAGGCCTCGTGCCTTGCGTTCAAGGCGGATTTTTGCGCATGGGTGGCAGGATGTTCTTGTTTTTGGTATAATGTGGAGCGTTGTGACATGCGTTATGTGCATATGCCGTAGTGCGTTGGCGGGTTTTAGGACTGCCAGAGGACGGATATCCGCCCTTGCGTCGTGCGTTTTCCTTGGATATGCCTTCCTTGTCTGCGCGCTTACGGCCGCGATTCCCGGCAGCGCCGTCGCCGAACGCGCGAGAAGAGTTGTGAAGGTCGCGGTCTGCGCAGGCAAGGGGTATTACGAGCGCGGTCCTGCAGGCGAACCCGTCGGCGCGGGCTACGTGCTCATGGAGAAGCTGAGGCCGAATCTGCCGTTCGACATCCAGTATGCGGCCGAGGCCAAGGACATCGATCAGTGCATGGAGATGCTCGAACGCGGCGAAGTGGACCTGGTGGACATGATGTTCTACAAGGTCAGCCTTCGCTCGAAGTTCGTCTTCGCCACCTATCCGTCGTGTTTCTCCAGTTCGGTCGTGTCCGCTCCCGAGAAGTCCTCCGCGCGGTTCAAGACAGGCGACTACAGCGCATGGAACGGGATGCGCGCCGCCGTCATCGGAGGCGTCCCGATGGTGAAGGAATTCGAGGAGTTCACCAGAAGCCGCGGCTTCACCGCCGAGACGGTCGAATGCGCGTCCGTCGAGGATTTCGCGAAGCTCTGCCGCGAGGGCCGCGCGGATGTCCTCGTGCACGACTCCACCTTGTCTGCGGACGGGTGCGAGGACGTGACGCATTTCGGCCTGAAGCCCCGCTTCTACGCCGTGCGCGTAGGCGACGTCTGGCTGGCGTCATGCATAGACACCGCGTTCGACCAGCTCAATGCCTCCGAGCCTGGCTGGCGTGCCGAAGTGGTGAATGCGAACTGTCCGCGCGAGAAGGTGTCGGTCGCGGTGGCCCACGCCAATGGCGAGGTCGGCAAGTCCGATGTGGGCCTGGCAATGTATTCCAGGGCGCTGACGGAGCATCTGGCGGCGATCCTGGCCTGGGACGTCCAGTTCGTCGAGAGTGACGCGGTGCCGATACACGACGGCACTGCCGATGCGGACGTCGTATGCGGCGTGACGCGCGAGTCCGCGTCGCGCGAAGTCCGCGAGCGCCTGACGAAGTGCCCTGCCGGGCGCAGTACGGTCGCGGTTCTCTCCCGCTCGAACGACAAGCGCTTCCTCGGCGTCAAGCCTTCGGACTGGCCGTTCGTGAACATCGGCTACTTCGGCCTCGAGGAGGGCCGTCCCCGCGTCTTCGAACGCTTCGCGGCCCAGGAGAGGGTGAAGTACCACCTTGAAGGCAGGGCCGTGGTTGGCGAGCCTCGCAACGGGCTCAGGAAAGGGGACTTCGACCTCGGCATAAGCTATTCCCGTCTTACCAACGAGGAGTTCTCGGTGGCGGCCTGCGTCGGCAATCTCGAGTTCTACTACGGCGTGCGCCCGAACCTCCTTGAATTGCGCAACCTCCTCGACAGCGCCATCGAGTACGCCCGCGTCTACGACTCTGCGAGGTATACGTCGATGATGGAGCACTTTCTCGGCTACGTGTCGCCCCCGAAGTCGAAGACGCTTCGTGTCGGCGCGTTCCTCAAGAGCGGCACATGCGAATTCGACGACAACGGCGAGTTGGACGGGTACGTCGTCAGGTACTTGCGCAAGCTGGCCGAGACTGCGGGCTGGTATCTCGACGAGATACCCGTGCCGATAGTCCGCGCCATGGGCTATATCGAGAGCGGCAGGGTGGACGTCGTCGCTGGCATAAACAGGTCCCAGGCCCTCACCAAGCTTTTCGACTTCACAAAGGACGACCTCGGGTCCGCATGCCAGTCTCTCATGGTGATGGCCGGCGGGCGTCTTCTTCTGAACCGCCCTGACACCTGGCAGGGCATGCGTGTCGGCATACTTCGCGGCACTTTTGCGCCAAAGCAGCTTGAGCAGTTCCTCGAGTCCCGCGGCGTAAAGTGGAGCGTCCTGCACTACACCAGCCTGAGAGACGCGGAACGTGACGTGCGTCTTGGCAGGATCGAGGCCGTCTACACCGCGCCGGACAGTAACGTGCGCGACCTCCTGCCGCTCGTGACGCAGACGTCTTCGGCCGGTCATATCGTACTTAGCCGCCACAACCAGGGCCTGAAGGCGAGGTTCGACGCGGTGATGCAGCGTCTGGACCGCGAGCACCCCGAGTTCCGCCAGAGCCTGTTCGAGTCGTTCTTCCCCGACGGCACCGGCGTCGAGATGCTGACGCCGGACGAGATTGACTACGTTCGCTCCCGCGCCAATCGCCCGGTGAAGATCGACATCTCGCCCCTGACGCCTCTGTTGGCCGAGTACGACGAGTCGAGCGGCTCGGCGGTCGGCTTCGCGCGGCACATTCTGGACGAGATGTCCGCGTTCTCCGGCCTGAAGTTCGAGCTTGCCTGGCCCGTCGACGACAACGCGGCCCGCGCTCGCCTCGACACTGGTCGCACCGAGGTGCGCATCGGCTTCGGCGGCACTGTCCTGAAGACCGACAACGCGATACCCCTCTACAAGACGATAAATCTGCCCATGGCGCGCGTGCGCCGCGCGAACTCGGGCTCTTCGGCCGGCGGCATCGTCGCACTGTTCAAGGGAGCCGAGTCGCTGCGTTCGGTCGTCGCCCGGCGCGGTTTCGAGCCTCGCATATACGTGGGTCGGACGGCGTGCTATTCCGCCGTTATGGACGGCTCGGCCGACTACACTGTCGACAGCTACCATCTCGCAAAGTACTTCATCCAGGAACGCGGGCTTTATCCCGGCCTCGCAATCGAGCCGATCGATCAGCGCATAGGCAGTCTGCCGGTGACGGTGGCCGTCGGCGCGAGAACCGATTCCCTGCTCCGCACGACCGTCGAGAAGGCCGTGGCGCACATATCGGCCTATGATGTCGACGACGTGCTTACGACAGCGCTTCGCAACGTACAGCGTCCCGTTCTGACGGGCGGCCAGCTCGCCCTGCTTCTCGGGTCCATACTGCTTGCCGTCGCCATCGCCTTCGCGTTCATGCGCCTCAAGTACGAGGCCCACATGCGCAGCCAGCGCCAGAGGCTGCTCTTCCTCGAGAAGATCGAGCAGCAGCAGAGCGAGCTGTCCAAGGCGCTCGACGCCGCGAACGCGGCGAACAGGGCCAAGACGGTGTTCCTGAGCAGCATGAGCCACGACATACGAACGCCCATGAACGCCATTCTCGGCTACACGTCGATGGTCAAGGACTCCCCGGGCGACGTCGCCAAGGTGAAGCAGTTCGTCTCGAAGATCGACATGGCCGGCCAGCATCTTCTCGCGCTGATCAACGAGGTCCTGGAGATGTCGCGCATCGAGAGCGGCAAGGTCCAGCTCTCGGAACAGCCCGTGAACCTCCTCGAGCGCGCGCACGCGATGATGTCGATAATTGAATCCTCAGCGTCGCAGAAGGGGCTTACCGTCGAGCTAAAGGAAGGGCCCGTCGCGAACTGGAACGTCATAGTGGACGCGAACCGCCTTGACCAGGTCGTGCAAAACATCCTCGGCAATGCGATCAAGTACACGCCTGCCGGCGGAGCGGTCAAGATGACCATCGCCGACGAGCCGTGCGACAGACAGGGATTCGGGCTCTTCGTGCTCACGGTCGAGGACAACGGCATCGGCATGAGCAAGGAGTTCCTCGAGCACGTGTTCGACGAGTTCTCCCGCGAGCAGACGTCGACGGTCTCCGGCATCCAGGGAACGGGCCTGGGCCTTTCGATCGTCAAGCGCCTGGTCGAGATCATGGGCGGCACGGTCGAGATATTCTCCGAGCAGGGCAAGGGCACGAAGGCCGTCGCCAAGATCCCCATGCGTCTCCAGGAGCGCAACGAGGAGGCGAAGCCCGCGCAGAAGGCCGACGTTGCGACGGCGTCGCTGAACGGGCTCAGCTTCCTCCTTGTCGAGGACAACGAGATGAACCGCGAAGTCGCGACATGGCTGCTCACCGGGCAGGGCGCGAAAGTCACGGACGCGGTGAACGGCCAGGACGCCGTCGAGAAGTTCGAGAAGAGCGTCTCCGAGGGCGGCGAGAGGTTCGACGTGATTCTCATGGACGTCCAGATGCCCGTCATGGACGGCTACGGCGCGACCAGGGCGATACGAGAGCTGGAGATGCGCCTTGCCTCCGGAACCGGCCGCTCGCCGAGCCGCATTCCGATAATAGCGCTCTCGGCGAATGCGTTTGAGGAGGACCGCAAGCGCTCGTTCGAGGCCGGCATGGACGACCATGTCGCGAAGCCGATAAAGCTCTCCTCGCTGCTTGAGGCCGTGACCAAGGTGCTGGCCTCGAAGCGCGAGGCGTAAAGGCGCGCGGCGGGCGCTAGAGGGCGGAGTCCGCGTAGCTGCGGTCAACGCAGCATTTGCGTATCGCCGAGGCGAACATCTGGCCCGGATTGGACAGCGGCACACCGGTGCGCGAGACGAGGCCCACGCGTATCATGTCGTCCATCTTGAGCGGAACCGCCGCGATTTCCGGCCCGTTGAGCTCTCGCGAAAGGGCGCCCGAGGCGATCGTGTAGCCGTCCAGCCCGAGAATGAGGTTCGTCATCGTGGCGCGGTCCCTGACGCGGATGTTCTTGCGGCGGTCTATGGACGGCATGACCTCTTCGGCGAAGTACAGCGCGTTGTCCGCGCCCTGCTCGAACGAGATGAAGGGATATGCGTCGAGCTCCGCCGGCGACACGCCGCTTTTCTTCTTGGCGAGCGGATGCCGCTTGCCGAGGAATACGTGCGGACGGGACGAGAACAGCTCTTCGAAGTTCAGCTCGGCCTTCTTCAGCAGCTTTGATATGGCGCGCTCGTTGCGGCGCGAGAGGTAGAGAATGCCCAGCTCGCTTCTATGGTGCGCGACGTCGTCGATTATCTCGCTCGTGACCGTTTCGCGCAGCGTGAAGTCGTAGTCTTCGGCATCGCATGTGCGGACTACCTCCATGAAGGCCTCCACGGCGAAGGCGTAGTGCTGGCACGAGACCGCGAACTGCGGCTTTCGCACTGCCTTGCCGGTGTATTTCTTCAGGATGCGGGCGGCGTCGTCCAGTATCTGCCGCGCGGACGCGAGGAACTCCTCGCCTTCGCGGGTGACCGTGACTCCCTTTGAGCTGCGGGTGAAGATGGCGACCCTCAGCTCCTCCTCCAGAGCGCGTATCGATTCCGTCAGAGTGGGCTGGGTGACGAAAACCCTTTTTGCGGCCTCGGTTACGGATCCGTACGTCGCAACGGCGTCGGCATACTTTAGCTGCTGCAATGTCATGGACGCTATTATATCATAATTCCGAGGCCGCTGTTGTTAGAGGCCACTTTTTGAGGTTTTCCAGTTGCTCACGCCAAGACGCTAAGGCGCGGAGCCGTTTGACAGGATTTCTGCACGCTTTAGGGATGTGCGCCGCAAGTTGACAAAAACTTTTTTGCCGGTTGATGGAAGAAGTTTCGCCGGTTGACAAAAATTCGTCTGCCGGTTGACGCAACGGGCCTTCAGCCGTTGCCGCGCTCGGTCCGCGCGTAGTCGAAACTCCGAGCGGTTGGGCTCTCGCTACCGCTCCGCTGCTTCGCACTTTTAAACCATATCCAAGGGGCTTGATTTGCTGTATTTTTAGCTGCCTTCGGCAGAGGAGGTCTGGAGGATACTTCCTCCAGATAAAA
>JAEEZC010000366.1 GCA_016288465.1 Verrucomicrobiota bacterium
GCTGTCCGTGTCGACAACGAAAATGCTGAAATGGTAGGCCCGGTCCGTTCCGAGCACATGGTTCTTCGGCTTGCTCGGCTCGTTCACGGCGTAGGCGCTCGCGACAGCTACTGCTGAAGCCCAGACCGTATTGCCGGGATTTGCATCCTGATCGGCCTTGGACGATAATTCCTTCTCGTTCGTGAAATGAAAGTGCGCGGCAACGAGCCCGAAGAATCCCATGCCCTTGTGCGTGCCGAGGTTCCAATTGCCGTTTATGTACCCGTACTGAAGGTCGGCGGCGGCGCCGCGTCCCGAGAAACCACTAACCTGTTCCTCCGCTCCGTGCGCGACCATGCCCATGACGGTGTTCTCCGGCGTGAGCGCTGGGTCGACGAGATTGCCGGAAGCGTCATAGAACTGCGCCGCGTCGTAGGCGCGGTATTCGGAGTTGCCGCCCACAGCTTTGTCGTAGAGACTCACGCAGGCGATGCGCACGTTAGGGCCGCCGGACGCGAGGAGGCGGCGGAAATCGAGGTGGTAGGAATTGCCATTGAAACGCCCCGTAACGTTATTGCCAAGCTTCGCGTTCGCGAGGTCGCGGTGATAGGTGACGTCAACACCTCGTGCATGCGCTGCAGAGGCAGACGTGTTGAAGTTGGTGAGCACGTACGCCCACGCCGCGTCCGACATGTGCATATTGCCGCCGTTGAGCGAATAGTTTCGCTCGTGGTTGCCGTCGACCGTGAAGAGCGGAACGCTCGTCGGGATGTGCTGGTCGAACATCGCCTTCACGTTCCATATCTCGTTCGTGTACTCGGCTTCCGTGAGGCCGCGGTTCTTCGCACCGCCGTTGTAGATCGGCGCAGTCGACATGTCGCCTCCATTGATGACGGCGTCGAGACCTGCATCCGCCGCGACGGAACCGAGAAGCCTGATTGACTGCTCCGCCTCCGTGAGACAGCCCGCCGAGCCGTACCAGTAGGTCGTTACCGGATTGGTCGCTGCGTCGTCTCCGGGCACGCGCTTGCACTTGTGGATGTCGGAGATCATCGCGAACGAGATGTACTTGCGCTGGCCGGTGGCAGGGTCGATCGGGTTGACCTGATTGACCTTGTCCAGTATGTCGGCGCGCAGGCTGGCCTCGATCGTGGCCACGTCGTCGCAGAACGCCGCGCCCGAAAAACCGGCCAAAGTCGCAAGAATCAGACTGCTTGCTTTCATGGTGATATGCCTTCCTTTGAGTGTTTACTTGAAAATGAGGAGCGTTCCGAGGTTGATCTTCTCGACCGTGCCGGCGGTCACGAACGACTCGCCAGCCATCGCGGCGTATTCCGCGGCGATCCAGTCGGCGGACTTCGCGGACTTAAGAAGACGTACCTCGTCGATCCATCCGTTCCAGGCCTGATTGCCTGACGCGCCGCTTGCGATGCTGGTGTTGTTGCCGAACACAAGCGGATAGTCGTTGTCCGTCGCCGCGACTGTTGTTCCAGACTTGCACAGCGCCCCGTTCTCATAGATAGAGCACGTCCTGTTGTCGAAGACAAAAGTCACATAGACCCAATTATTGGTGAAATGCGCTTTCATTTCCGTAGCGCTATCAAGTCTAACGCGGAAACCGTTGTCAGAGCCCTTGGAACCACGCGCGGCAACCTTCGGATCATAATTGTTTGAGCCGATCAACGAGACGAACGAACCCTGATCGTCTTCACGCTCGTCCGGGCGTTTGAAGAACATTTTGTCGTAGTTGTAGTGCCAGTTCTGGTGCTTGAACCAGCCCGAGATGGTGAAGACGCTGTTCCCGTCGAGCGGAGAGTCGGCGCCCACGTCGTTGACCCACACGCCGCCCTCGTTGAAGTTGCCGTTGTTCCAGTCTGCGGAGTCATTCACCCTGAACGACTTGCCGAAGCGTCCAGCCTCGTCAGGAATGGACATCAGAGAGAGGTGCCCGTCGATCCCCGTCGCAGCCGTGGAGTTAGGGTAGCTGCCCTGGGAATGCTGGGTCATGTCCGTGCCGAGGTCGTTCAGGTGCCAGACGCCGGAGTAGTCGCTCCATACTGCGGACGGAGTGTTCGCGACGGCGGGATTGCCGCTGAAGAGCATCGTGAAGGTCGTGCCCTGCGCGACCGACGGCACCCTCACCCATATGAGCGACTCGCCGGACGTGTCCCACGTGTCGATCTCGAACGGAATCGCATTGCCGTGGGAGTCCATGAAGCGGATGTCGTTTCCTCCCGACGCGCAGCTTGAGTAGTCGAACCCTGACGGACTGTTCGCGGACAGCTTCACTAGGACCGGCATGGCGGAATCCGGGTTCGCGCCATTGTATCCAATGGTGAAGGACACCTTCCGCTTGAACTCTCCGAGCCCGCGCGGCGGAAGCACGTCCGCGTACGCAGACACTGCGCCAAGGGCGCCAAAACCTACTGACAGCAACGTCGACAAAAGATACTTGTTCATAGTGTTTTTCCCTTTCATTAACTTGCCTCCGAGAATCTGCCACAATTATAACAAACGGGCTTTTGCCAGACAATTATACGCGAGTATCAAATCGTGTATACGAACGTATACTGCGAAATCGCGCGTTTTCGGCCCTCGTCATATTGCAGTATTGAAGTTAATTGTGTATACTTCTTGGCACATGTCAGCAGCGTCCGTCACATCCGCGTTCCTGCTCAGCATCGCCGCCTCGGCGATGCCCGAGGGCGCGTCCCTTCACTCCGCAGCCGAACTGAACGACTTCGCCGACGACCCGCGCCGCCGCTACACGCCTTTCTGCATAACCGGAACGGTGCAGTCAGTCACCGCAACGTCTGGAAGCTTCCTGATCCTCAGCGACGACACGGGCTGGGTCGAGATACGCAACATGTCCGACTACCGTCCCGCGCCTGGCGAGAAGATCGCGCTCTCCGGCCGAGCCCACATGTCCACGCACCAGGAGATCGACATCATCGCCAGGGACATCGAGCCAGTGGGCGCCGACGCCGTGGCGCCTCCGCTCGAGCTTGCGCTGAGGGACATAAGCGGGGGCAAGCACCATCTGCGCACGGTCGTGACGGAAGGCATCGTCATAGACACCTTCCCGGACGAAATCGACTCGCGCAACCAGTTCCTGCTGCTCAAGGACGCCGAGGACGTGCTGCCGGTGGCGCTTCGCGTCGAGCCAGGCGTGGACTCCGGCCTTGAATCACTTCGCGACGCGCGCGTGCGGATCACCGGCCGGTTCATGCGCACCGTCAGCGGCAGCCGCAAGTTCTCAGGCCCCTTCATCTCCGTCGACAGCCGCGACTCAATAACCGTCTTGGTCCCGGCCCTAGAAGATCCCTTCGCAGCGCCGCCGCTTGAGAAGGCGCTCTACCGCACTCCCCGCGAGATCGCCAAGCGCGGCAAGCGTACGGTGAGCGGCGAAGTCCTCGCGGTATGGAGCGGCAACCGTCTTATGGTGCGCACTTCCGACGGCCGCATCGTCAACGCGACGCTCGCGCACGGCCAGTCAGCGCCAAGGCCAGGCGAGTCCGTGACAGCCGCAGGCTATCCGGAGACCGACCTGTTCCACGTGAACCTCGCGCGCGCCATCGTCCGGCAAGAGCCGCGCCGCCCGACGCCTCAGCAGGAAAGCGCGATAACCGACCTCTCGACCGTATTCGGCGGCAGCGGCGGGCCGAACGCCATCGATCCGGCGAGCCACGGACGCCTGATGAGGCTGCGCGGCAAGGTGCTGGGCGTGCCCTCGCCCAACGCGTCAGGGCGCCTTCTTCTCTCATGCGGCCCCTTCGAGCTGCCGGTCGACCTCGGCCAGAGTCCGAAGGCCGCCGAGGGCTTAGCGCTTGGCACAGAGCTGGAGGTCTGCGGACGATGCCTGCTCGAAATAGACAGATGGAGCCCCGACGACATATTCCCGAGAATCAGGAACCTTGTCGCGGTGATCCGCTCGCCTGAAGACCTCCGGATCATTGCCCGTCCTCCTTGGTGGACGCCTCTCAGGCTTCTCGTCGTCATCTCCATACTGTTCGCCGCGCTGGTCGGCGTATACATCTGGAACCGCTTCCTGCAGAAGCTCGTCAATCTGCGAGGGCGCGAGCTCTACCGCGAGCAGGTCGCCCACGCAATCGCCGAGTTCAAGACCGACGAGCGCACGCGCCTCGCCGTCGAACTGCACGACTCGCTCTCCCAGGCCCTTGCCGGGGTCGCCTGCCATGTCGCGGCGAGCGCAAAGACTCTGGACAGGAACCCCGCCGTCGCGAAGCGCTGCATAGAGACGGCGGACAAGATGCTCAACTCGTGCCGAACCGAGCTGAGGCAGTGTCTCTTCGACCTCAGAAGCGACACGCTTGAGGAGACCGACTTCTCGTCTGCCATCCGCAAGACGCTGGAGCAGCTCGACGGAAACGCCGCGATAAGCGTCCGCTTCAACGTCCCGCGCCGTCGGCTCAAGGACACTACCGCCCACGCCATACTCGCCATAGTCCGCGAGCTGACGGGCAACGCGATCCGCCACGGCGCCGCCTCGGAGGTCATGGTCGCCGGATGCATCGACTCCGGACGCATACTCTTCTCCGTAAGGGACAACGGATGCGGCTTCACGCCCGAGAGCTGCGACGGGCCTCTTCAGGGGCATTTCGGCATCGAGGGCATACGCAACCGCCTTGAGAAGCTGAACGGAACGCTTCACATCGAATCCAGGCCCGGGCACGGCGCCAGGGCCGTCGTCACCATACTCCTGCCGCCAAACCACAACCAGAAGGCGAACACTCCATGAAGAACCCGCAAATCAGAATCCTGCTGGCCGACGACCACATGCTCATGCGCATGGGGCTCTCCACGCTCGTCGCCTGCGAAGAGGACATGAAGATCGTCGGAGAGGCGAAAAACGGCAGGCAGGCCGTCGAGCTCGCGCATGCGCTCAAGCCCGACATCGTCATCATGGACCTGATGATGCCTGAGCTGGGCGGCGCCGAGGCGACAAAGCTCATACACGAAGCGTATCCAGAGATCAAGATCATGGTTCTCACGTCCTTCGGCACGTCGAAGGAGATGTCCGACGCAATCACCAACGGCGCGGACGGCGCCCTGATGAAGGACACTGCGGCGGAAGACCTGATCAGCGCCATACGCTCCATCATAGCCGGCGAACGCATCATCCCGGACAGGCTGCTGAGGCAGGCGGAGGAGGACAACGTCTCGCCCAAGCTCTCCGAACGCCATCTCGAGATACTCTCATCCATAGCCAGAGGCCAGTCGAACTCCGACATCGCCAAGCAGTTCGGGCTTTCCGAAATATCGATCAAGAAGCAGCTGTCAAAGATATTCGAGAGCCTCGGCGTCTCAAACCGCTCCGAAGCCGTGGCACTCGCCCTTCGCAAGCAGATGCTCAAGACCTGACCCGGAGCAGACGGCGCGAACATCCTCTCGCAGACTTCCTTGCCAAGGGACTGTCCGTTTTGTGGTATAATATAGGCTCCAAAACGAAGCGGAATCCGGAAAGCCCTGTGAAAACCAGGCACTGTCGCGCAGCCGTAAAAGTCGGAATGCGGAGTCCGCCCCACTATCAGTCAAGTACCCTCGCATGAGGGGGAAAGAGGAAGAATGAACAAAATGACACTTGCGGCGGCTGCCGCTTGCACGGTGTGCGCGACGTCGTACGCCGAGACGAACGACGCCGAAACGGCGACGGCGGAGCTTCCGCGCGTCGTTGTCGAGGCTAGCCGCACGGGAAAGACCGCGGCCGACATCCCGACGTCCGTGCTGGTGCTGGACCGCAGCGACATCGAATCTAGCGGGGCGAAGAGCCTTGCGGAGCTGTTCGAGCGCAAGATGCCGTCGCTCAACATCACGCGTACAGGCGCGGGCAACCCGGCCCTGACGCAGGTGGCGATGCGCGGATGGGGCGAAAACGGCTTCGGGCGCACGCTTGTGATGGTGGACGGCCGTCGGCTCAACTTCGCGGACATGTCGGCGCCGATGCTCTCGCAGATCGACCTGGGCTCGGTGCAGCGCATCGAGGTGCTCCACGGTTCGCAGTGCGTCCTGCACGGCGACGCGGCAAGCGCCGGCGCCATCAACGTCGTGACAGGCCCTGACGACTACGACGAGCACGGGCGCGCCGAGGCGCATGTCGGCAGCCGCGGCACATATGGCGCCGGAGCGTCCTTCAGAGGCGGCGACCAGGAGTCTGGCGTGAAGTACTGGGCGAACGCGGCGTGGGACCATTCCGACGGATACCGCGACAACGGCGGCTGGCAGACCTGGAACGCCGGCGGCGGACTGAAGAAGGAGTGGGAGAACGGCTCGTTCCTGCGCGTCGACTCGTTCTTCAACGACAGCGACTACGGCCTGCCCGGCTATCTGCAGGCGTCCGAGTGGAAGACGCACCGCTCGTCCACGGCGACGCCTGGCGACTGGTACAGGCGCAGGACCGCGGGAGCCAACCTCTCGATGGAAGGCGTCGCGTCCGAGGAAGTGCGCCTGCGCCTCGACGCGGGCGTGTCGCGCAGCAAGATGAAGACGCGCTCCCACTTCACCGGCTCTTACACCGACTACGACCCGAACAACTTCTGGGCGCCGGCCAACGTGACGTGGTCCGACGACTTCCGCCAGTGCTACGACCTCTGGTCGTTCGACGTCACTCCGCAGCTCATGTACGACACCGAGGCGTTCGGCCTTGGCAGCGAATTCGTGTCCGGCGCGTCGTACCGCCACGACCGCCTGCACGGAAGGACGAGGGACGGAATGTACTACCTGCCCGACTTCTGGGGCTCGAGCGGCATCACGGGCAGCAAGTACGAGTACACCCGCAGCACGATGGCGTTCTTCGCCCAGGAGACGCTCCACCTCTGCGAGACCGTCGCGATCGAGGGCGGCGGACGCTACCAGCGCGCCTGGGACGAGAACACCTCGCTCGCCAGCCCGCGCCGCGTCTCCGACATGTACGCCGCCGACGCCGCGCTGCTGTTCACTCCGTTCGAGGACTTCAAGAGCTACGTGCGGTTCAGCCGCTTCTTCCGCAGCCCGTTCCTCGACGAGAACCCGTACGCCAACTACAAGGCCCAGGAGATTCTGCGTCCCGAGACCGGCTGGAGCGTGAACGCCGGCTTCGACTGGAAGATCGGCTATGGCCTTTCGACCTTCGCCGACCTCTTCTACACCAAGACGAACCACGAGATTCTCTACGACAAGTTCTTCTGGGGCACGAACGTCAACGCGCCGTGCCACGTCGTGCGCGAGGGCTTCTCGCTCGGCGCGTCGTGGGAGCGCGAGAAGACCGCGGGCGTGACCGTCGCGTACACGTTCGTAGACGCCGAGTTCGACGGCGGCGTCTACGACGGCAAGGACGTGCCGATGGCGCCGGAGTCCACGCTCGTCGCATCGGGCCGCGTCTGGATCTGGGACGAGTGCTTCGTGTTCGGCGGCTACAGGTTCGTCTCCTCGCGCAGGGCGTACTCCGACTTCATGAACGAGGGCGACAGGCTCTCCTCGTACAGCCTCTTCAACATAGGCGTGCAGTACGCCCCCGACTTCCTGAAGGGTCTCAAGGCCACCTTCTCCATCGACAACCTCCTCGACCGCCACTATGCAGACTGCTCGGTCAGAGGCACTGCCGGACAGGAGGTCTACTACCCTGCAGCCGGCCGGACGGTCATGTTCTCGATCGGCTACGAGTTCTGACATGTCCCCAAAGGCGTCATCCGGCCCTGGCGGTTTCGCGAGGAACGCAATCGTCATGTTCCTCGCCCTAAGGGCCGGGGACGCCGTGAATCTCGCGGCCGGCATGTGGTTCGTGCCGCGATACGTCTCGCCGGAGGACATTGGCGCAGTCCTTCCGGTCACGTCGTTCGCGACTTTCCTGTCGCTGCCCATGTTCGCCTTCGCAATGACGGTGATGAAGGAGTCCTCCTGCCTTGCCGCAGGCGGCGAACGCGGCAAGGTGAAGTCGCTCCTTTCCGGCGTGTTCGCCGCGGTCGGCGCGATTCTTGCGCTGGTGCTCGCAGTGGCCGCGATTGCGACGCCGAGGTTTCTTGGCGCGATGAGGGTCTCCGACGCATCCGTCGGAATGCTCGTCGTGTCCGCGGCGTTTCTCGGCTGCGTCGCGCCGGTCTACACGGACGCGCTGCAGTCGCTGAAGAGGTTCGGCGCGCTGGCGACGGTTGAGGTCGGCGGCGCCGCGGTGCGCTTTCTCACGATGGCGGCGGTCATGCCGTTCAGGGCGCTTGCCGGCTACTTCGCCGGACAGGCCGCGTTGCCGGCGTTTCGCATGGCGGCAAGCGTGGTCGCGCTTCGCAAGGAGCTTTCGGCGCCTGCAGAGCCTTTCTGGAACAAGGAGTCCTCCCGCCGCATCGCGCTGGCGTTCCTCGCCGTCGCGGCGTATCAGTGCTTTCCGATGGCCGCTTCGCTCGTCGAGCAGTCGATTCTGCGAACTGGGCTTTCCTCGTCCGATTCGGCCGGCTACTACATGATCTCTCGGTTCTCCGACTTTCTGCACTATCTGACGTTTCCGCTGATGATGGTGATGTTTCCGTACACTGCCGAGGCGGCGCGGCGCAACGGCTCCACTCGCCCGTTCGTGCTGAAGTGCTCGGCGGCGGCGCTGACCGCGGCGGCGGCAATGGCCGGCCTCTACGCGCTCTTCGGGGTCGAGCTGCTCTCGCTCATGCCCCACGGCTCGGACTATGCGGACTATGCGCGCCTGATGCCATGGCTTGTCATCATCACCGTGCTTACAACGTGCCAGGTGTTCTACACGAACGCCGAAGTGTCCGCCGGAAGATTCGGCTTTCTCATGTGGCTCATTCCGCTGCACATCGCATATCCGGCGCTTCTCTATTTCGCGTCGTCCTTCGGATTCGTCACGACGCTTGACGGCATTCTCGTCTGGTTCGGCGCGGCGTCGGCGCTGAGATTCGCCTTCGCGGCACTGGACTGCCTCCATTTCTGAGGCCTAGGGCGGAAGCCTCGTTTCCATAGGCGTCGCCTATGAGGAAACGCCGGCAATTCCGATTATTCCGCGCGACCGCATCATGATAGAATATGCGGCGTCGACTGTCAATGGAGGCGTCGACGAAAACGAAAGGAATCTAGACATGAACAACAGCATAATCAAGCTCACAGCCATTGCCGAAATCGCCGCCGCAGCGAACAGCCTTCTCGCAGGCGTTCCGCTAAACAACCTTCAGGGCTCCGGAGGCATCGCGTTCAACCCGTTGGCGTTCACAGCCGGCCTGCCATGGGACGGCGAAGGCAACGACACGCTGAACCAGATCGTCTCGAAGCCGCAGGTCGGCGCCTGGTACGTGAACCTTAACGACGCGGACATAAACTGGTGGGCGGGTTCCGCCGCGGCCACATTCTTCGGCAGGCTCGAGCTCTCGTATGGCTACGGCTTCGTCAACGCGCACAGATACGGCGACAGGTCGATTGAGACGCACAACCTCGGCGCAAAGGTTCGCCTGCTGGACGAGAACGCGTTCGACACGTCATGGGTCCCGGCGTTCGCTGTCGGCGGCGTCTGGAAGTACACCAACTCCAAGACGGTCGACGCCCTCGGCCTTGACGACAACGGATTCGACGTCTACGCCGTGGCCTCGAAGCTGATAACCGAAACGCCCGTCCCCGTTCTTCTCTCCGCCGGCCTCATCTACACGGACGAAGTCGTCTACGGAGTCGTCGGGCACAACGACTACGACCTTGCGGCATTCGGCAACATCGACATCCTTCCCGCGAAGAACGTGGCGATCGGCCTTGAGTACAAGCAGGGCGCCAGCGTCGGCGACGGAATCCGCAACCACGACTACTATGACGGACACGTCGCGTGGTTCGTGACCGACAAGCTCACTCTCGTCGCGGCCTTCGCCGAGACCGGCGGCAAGGACAAGTTCTATCGCCGCGGCTCCACGAGCGACCTCGGCATCGGCTCCGGCCTCGTCCTCAGCGCGCAGTACCAGTTTTAATCCTTAACCGGAGAAATCAAGAGCCAGCCGCCCGTCTTGCTAAAGACGGGCGGCATTTTCCGCTCCTCAGGGACAGCTCAACACATATACGATTACATCAAACACAAGGATACATGCGGTCATTTTGCGAGCAAGACGTTTGTTGATTTCACATGCTGCCATATAGATAGCGCATGCACCAGCGAGCGCCAACAAGATTTTTCCCTCGTGTACTATTACTATGGCAGATCCGATTAAGTATCCTACAAATAGAATCGCTAAACAAATTATCTGCCTACGTTCTTTCATTTTCAGTCTCCAAAAGTAGCCCAGATCGCCGCATCTATCCCGAAACCAACTCTCACAAAGAGATAATGGATTGAAACGCGGAAGCGCAACGGATTGAAAGGCTACGACGCATCCGATTGACACGACAACTTCCATCCGATTGAAGTTTGGGGTCAAAAGGGGCAGAGCTTATTGATACAGTTCTATTGATACAGTAACTCATGCTAGCTTTTACTCCTGCCTCTACGCGACGCATCAGCGCAACCGCGCGGTCCTTCTCCTCGTCGTCGAGGAAGAACGCACGGTGCGCAAGCCGGCTGACAA
>JAEEZC010000367.1 GCA_016288465.1 Verrucomicrobiota bacterium
CAATGCCATTACAGAAAGTGTACAGAACGGGGGCGTAAAACGCCGTCTGGGACGTTGGCACGGGTTGTGCAATCCGTGTGGGCATGAAAAAGCAGGTCAAGTACGTCTTCATCACAGGCGGGGTTGTGAGCAGCCTCGGAAAGGGGATCACCAGCGCGTCGCTCGCGCTCTTGCTCAAGTCGCGCGGCTACAAGGTTTTCATGCAGAAGCTGGACCCTTACCTCAATGTCGATCCAGGTACGATGTCCCCTTATCAGCACGGCGAGGTCTTTGTGACGGATGACGGTGCGGAAACAGATCTGGACCTCGGCCATTACGAGCGATTTGCGGGAGTTACATGCACAAAAGCCAGCAATTTCACGTCGGGACGCATCTATTCGTCCGTTTTGGCGCGCGAGAGGGCTGGCGGGTACCTTGGCGGAACGGTGCAGGTGATACCGCACATAACGGACGAGATAAAGGCGGCGATAAGGAGCGCGGGCGAGCATGACTGCGACATCGTACTTTGCGAAATAGGCGGAGTTTCTGGCGATATCGAGAGTTTGCCGTTTCTTGAGGCGGCGCGGCAGTTCCGCTTTGAGGAAGGCGCCGAAAACACCTGCTTCGTGCATCTGACGCTTGTGCCGTATCTGAAGGCCGCGGGAGAGCTGAAGACAAAGCCCTCCCAGCATTCCGTCGGAATGCTCCGCAACATCGGCATCATCCCCGACATCCTGGTCTGCCGCACCGAAATGGCGATACCTGAAGAGCATATGCGGAAACTCGCCATGTTCTGCAATGTTAAGCGCGAGTGTGTGATAGAGGAGAAGGACGTCACCGATTCCGTCTACGCGGTGCCGCGCGAGCTTCGCAGGCAGGGGCTGGACGAGCAGGTTCTGCGGCAGCTGCGTCTCGACATCTGGCCAGTAAAGCACACGGTCTGGGACACGCTCGTCAGAAAGGCGACTCAGCCCAAAAGACACTGCCGCATAGCGCTCGTCGGCAAATACATCGCGATACGCGACGCCTACAAGTCCATCCACGAGGCACTCCAGCACGCCGGCATGGCGAAGGACAGCAAGGTGGAGGTAGTGCCTATCGAGGCGGAGGAGCTTGTCGGTTCCGCAGCGGAGAATCCGCTTGCCGGCGTGGACGGCATTCTGGTGCCTGGCGGCTTCGGTTCGCGCGGTGTGGAGGGCAAGATAGCCGCCGTCAAGTATGCGCGCGAAAACGGCGTCCCGTTCCTCGGAATCTGCCTTGGAATGCAGTGTACGGTGATAGAGTACGCTCGCGACGTACTTGGCTGGAAGGACGCGAATTCGACGGAATTCGACGAGAAAACGACTCACCCGGTCATTGATCTCATGGAGGAGCAGCGCGGCATAACGCAGAAGGGCGGCACGATGCGGCTTGGCGCGTACCCGTGCGAGCTTGCGAAGGGTTCGCTTGCCGCGAAGCTGTACAAGGCGGAGGCTGTAGACGGAGTAATCTCCGAGCGTCATCGCCACCGCTACGAGCTTGCGTTCGAAGGCGAGGCGAGGGAGAATCTGGAGGAGGCGGGGCTGAAGGTCGGCGGCGTCTCGCCGGACGGAAAGCTCGTCGAGATAGTGGAGCTTGAGAAGCATCCCTACTTCATCGCCTGCCAGTTCCATCCGGAATTCAAGTCTCGTCCGACCGCTCCGCATCCGCTTTTCGTCGGGCTGGTTTCGGCGGCTCTCAAGAAGGCGGAAGGGTCTAAAGTGTAATATCGGCCTGTCCGATTTTACAGATTCTGTAACGAGGCCCGTCGTTTGACGGGCCTCCTGCCTTTGGCACGGTTTGTGTAGATAAGTATTTTCGGTATGAAGCGCACGGATATTAGGAAGATTCTGATTATTGGTTCGGGGCCGATAGTCATCGGGCAGGGCTGCGAGTTCGACTACTCCGGCGTACAGGCCGTGAAGGTCCTGAAGAGGGAAGGCTACGAGGTTGTGCTGGTGAATTCGAACCCAGCAACCGTAATGACGGATCCGGACATGGCGGACCGGACGTATATCGAGCCGATAACGCCCGAGACAATCCACGAAATCGTCCGACGGGAGCGTCCCGACGCCCTTCTTGCGACTTTGGGCGGCCAGACGGCCCTGAATGCGGCTATGGAGGTATCGAAGCGCGGCGTTTTGGGTCGCTACGGCGTCGAGATGATCGGCGCGGACGCCGCCGCCATAGCGAAGGCCGAGGACCGCGAGCTCTTCAAGAAGGCGATGCAGGGGCTTGGGCTGGACATGCCGCGCTCCGTCTCGTGCCATTCGCTTGCGGAGGCTCTTGCGGCGGCGGAGGCCATCGGCTCGTGGCCGCTCGTGATACGTCCCGGCTTCACGCTTGGCGGAACCGGCGGAGGCATTGCGCACGACGCGGAGGAGTTTTCGGCGATTGTGCGCCGCGGGCTTGAGGCGTCGCTGAACTCGGAGGTGCTTGTCGAGGAGTCGCTGGTCGGCTGGAAGGAATACGAGATGGAGGTGATGCGCGACCGCAAGGGCAACGGCGTCATCGTCTGCTCCATCGAGAACCTAGACGCGATGGGCGTGCACACTGGCGACTCCATAACAGTTGCGCCGATCCAGACGCTTACCGACCGCGAATACCAGGCGATGCGCGACGATTCGCTGAGGGTTCTCGAGGCGATAGGCGTGTCGACGGGCGGCTCGAATGTGCAGTGGGCGGTGAATCCCGCGACGGGAAGGCGCGTCGTGATCGAGATGAACCCGCGAGTTTCGCGTTCGTCGGCGTTGGCTTCGAAGGCGACGGGCTTTCCGATTGCGAAGATCGCGGCGCTTCTGGCGGTCGGCTACACGCTGGACGAGTTGCGCAACGACATCACCGGAGCGACGCCGAGCTGCTTCGAGCCGGCGCTCGACTATGTCGTCGTGAAGGTGCCGCGGTTCACGTTCGAGAAGTTCCCGGGCGCCGACCGCAGGCTTGGGACGCAGATGAAGTCCGTCGGCGAGGCGATGGCCATCGGGCGCACATTCAAGCAGGCCTATCTCAAGGCCGTCCGTTCGCTCGAGGCGCCGCTGGAAGGACATGACGTCGCTTCGTTCGACCCGTGGTTCAGACGTGAGCTCGAGGAAATCGACGCGTTCAGGGCGTTTATGCGCGAAAGCGCCGCGAAGGACGGCGGTGCGCTTGACGCGGAGATTCTGCGCCAGGCCAAGGTGTTCGGCTTCAGCGACGCCGAAATCGCCGCGGCGACGGGTGCGGACGAGGCGTCCGTGCGCAAGAGCCGCCTGGCCCTCGGCATACGCCCGAAGTTCGGCGAAGTGGACACCTGCGCAGGTGAATTCGAGGCGAAGACGCCCTACTACTACAGCACCTATTCGCAGACAGGCGCGGATGCGTCCGCGAAGGGCGGCGAAAACGCGCTCGGGGACGCCGGCAAGAAGCGGATAATGGTTCTCGGCGGCGGCCCGAACAGAATCGGACAGGGCATCGAGTTCGACTGGTGCTGCTGCCATGCCGCCTTCGCCCTTCGCAAGCGCGGCTACGAAGTGGTGATGGTGAACTCCAATCCGGAGACGGTCTCGACGGACTACGACACGTCCGACAGGCTCTACTTCGAGCCGCTGACGTTCGAGGACGTAATGGAGGTCTACGACCGCGAGCGCTGCGACGGCGTGATCGTGCAGTTCGGCGGGCAGACTCCGCTAAACCTGGCGGCGCGCCTGAAGGCGGCAGGGGCGAACGTCATCGGCACTTCGCCCGAGAGCATCGCCGCCGCCGAGGACAGGGACCTCTTCAAGAACCTTGCCGCGGAAGTCGGCGTCAGGCAGCCTCCGAGCGGAATCGCGCATTCGGTGGAGGAGGCGGCGGGAATCGCTGCGAAGATCGGCTATCCGGTGCTCGTGCGCCCGAGCTTCGTTCTGGGCGGACGCGGCATGGCGATAGTCCATGACGAGACGCACCTGGGGCGGTACGTGGGCGAGGCGGTCGAAGCGTCGAAGGGCAAGCCGATTCTGATCGACAAGTTCCTCGAAAACGCGATAGAGCTTGACGTGGACTGCGTCTCCGACGGAGAGAAGACCGTGATCGGCGCGATTCTCGAACACGTCGAGCCGGCGGGCTGCCATTCCGGCGACTCGGC
Source organism: Verrucomicrobiota bacterium (assembly GCA_016288465.1). Classification (GTDB taxonomy): domain Bacteria; phylum Verrucomicrobiota; class Kiritimatiellia; order RFP12; family UBA1067; genus UBA1067. The sequence goes on from JAEEZC010000367.1 coordinate 4,100, forward strand.
GTCCGTCACGCCGCCGGTCTCGCTTGCGCCCGAGACGCTTGCCGAGGTAAGGCGCCTTTCGGAGGAGTTCGCCGAGAAGCTTGGCGTGATCGGCCTCATGAACCTCCAGCTCGCCGTGACCCGCGACGCGAAGGCGCCTGGCGGGCAGACGATCTGGATGATCGAGGTGAATCCCCGCGCGTCGCGCACGGTTCCGTTCATCTCGAAGGCGACTGGTGTCTCGCTCGCGGGCGTCGCGTCGCGCTGCATGGTCGGCGAGAAGCTGGACGAGATCGGCTTCTCGCGCGAGGTGCGCCTGCCGTACACGTGCGTGAAGGAGGCGGTGTTCCCGTTCGTGAAGTTCCCTGGCGTCGACGTCACGCTCACGCCGGAGATGAAGTCTACGGGCGAGGTGATGTCCATCGACGCGGACAGGGACATGGCGTTCTTCAAGAGCCAGCTCGCGGCGGGTTCGAGCCTTCCTTCCGGCGGAAGCGTGTTCCTTTCGGCGAGGGACGAGGACAAGGCAACGGTCGTGCCGCTCGCGAAGTGCCTTTCGGACATGGGGTTTTCGATCTACGCGACGCGCGGCACCTCGACGAAGCTCTGGGAGGCGGGCGTCCGCTCGAAGGCGATCTACAGGATAAGCAGGGGGCGGCCGAACGTGCTCGACCTCATAGCGGAGAACGGCGTGGCGTGGATCGTCTCGACGTCCGAGCCGGGCGCGGAGGCGATGGAGGACGACGTCAGAATGCGCTCCGCGGCGATTGCGCGCGGCATCCCGGTCACCACGACGGCGGCCGGTTTCGAGGCGTCCGTAAGGGGCCTCGAGGACTACATGCGCTTCGGGGAGATGTCAGTCTGCACGCTGCAAGAGTACCATGCGAAGCTGAATCAGGCCTAAAGTATGGTATAATACGCTGAAAAACAGCGAAAGGAAAAACACGGATGTGCGGAATTGTGGGGTTCTCAAGCCGGACCAAACCGGCGTGCGCGCCTTTGGTGAACGGTCTCAGGCGGCTTGAGTATCGAGGGTATGACTCGGCGGGCGTGGCTCTGGAGTCGAAGGAAGGCATCAAGGTCTTCAAAAAGACCGGCAAGGTCGCAGAGCTGGACAGGCTGCTCAAGGAGTCGCTGTCCGATGCCGAGCAGGAAGGCTTTACGATTGGCATAGCGCACACGCGCTGGGCGACTCACGGTCTGCCGACCGTCGAGAACGCCCACCCTCACGTCGCGGACGGCGGCGGGCTCGCGCTTGTGCACAACGGCATCGTCGAGAACTACGCGGCGCTTCGCGCCCAGCTTGAGAAGAAGGGCTGCAAGTTCGTCTCGCAGACCGACACGGAAGTTCTGGCGCATCTCGTCGCGGTGTTCGACAAGGGCGACTTCCTCTCTGCGGTTTCGCAGGCTCTCAAGAAGGTCGAGGGCACCTACGGCATCGCGACGATCTCCAAGCGCCATCCCGGCGAGATGATCGTGGCGCGCAAGGGCTCGCCTCTCGTCATCGGCGTGAGCGACGGGGCGACGGTCGTGGCAAGCGACGTCTCGGCCATTGTCGCGCACACGAGGCAGGTCATCTACCTCAAGGACGGTGACGTGGCCCGCGTGACGCCCGAAGGCGTCGACATCTACACCCTCGACAACGTGCCAGTCTCGCGCGACGTCCAGGCCGTCGAATGGGACGCGGAGTCCGTCGAGAAGGGCGGCTACGAGCATTTCATGCTCAAGGAGATCTTTGAGCAGCCCGAGAGCCTGCGCAACACGATTCGCGGCCGTCTCGACACGGTGAACGGCACGGCGATTCTCGCCGGCCTCGGCCTTCCTCCCCGCGATCTCGCGTCGATTCGCCGAGCGGTCATAATCGGCTGCGGCACCTCTCTCCACGCCGGAATGGCGGGCAAGTACCTTTTCGAGGCGCTAGCCGACCTGCCGACGTCCCCCGAGCAGGCCGCCGAGTTCCGCTACTGCAACCCTATAATCGGTCCGTCCGACTGGGCGATTGCGGTCTCGCAGTCCGGCGAGACGGCCGACACTCTCGCCGCCGTCCGCGAGTCCATCGGCAAGGGTGCGCTCGTCTCGGCGATATGCAACGTCGTCGGCTCGACGATCGCGCGCGAGGCAGGGCGCGGCGTCTATCTGCACGCGGGTCCGGAGATTTCGGTCGCTTCGACCAAGGCGTTCACGTCCCAGGTGACGGTGCTCGCGATGATGGCGCTCAAGCTCGGCCGCACGCGCCGCCTTTCGCGCGAGGAGGGCCTCGGGCTCTGCAACGAGATTTCCTCCCTGCCAGACCTCGTGTCCGAAGTGCTCAAGGAAAACGACGCGATCGCAGCCATCGCGGCGAAGTATGCGAAGGTGGACGACATGTTCTTCCTCGGGCGCGGAATACTCTATCCTGCGGCGCTAGAGGGCGCGCTCAAGATGAAGGAGATCTCGTACGTCCACGCCGAAGGCTACCAGGCCGCCGAGCTCAAGCACGGTCCGATCGCGCTTCTTGGCGCCAAGACTCCGGTCGTCGCGCTTCTCTGCGACATCCCCGGCAAGGAGAAGACCGTCGGCAACGTCCAGGAGTGCCGCGCCCGCAAGGCTCCCGTCATTGGCATCGTCACACGCGGCGACGAAGAGGCGGCCGCCCACTGCAACGACGCGATATTCCTGCCGCGCACAAGCCCGTTCACCGCGCCTGTGGTGTCGGTGGTCGCCATGCAGCTCTTCGCCTACCACGTCGCCCGCATTCGCGGCTGCGAGATCGACCAGCCCCGCAACCTCGCGAAGTCGGTGACGGTGGAGTAGCCTCGGGAAAGGCCCGATGGACCTGAAAGTCGTCGTCGCGGCGCACAAGCCGTACAGGATGCCGGAGGACCCTGCGTACCTTCCGCTTCAGGTCGGCGCAGCCGGCAAGCCGTCCATCGGCTTCGCCCGCGACGACGAAGGCGACAGCATAAGCGCGAAAAACGCCAACTGGTGCGAGCTTACGGGGCTGTACTGGGCGTGGAAGAACCTGCGCGCCGACGCCGTCGGCCTCGTCCACTACCGTCGGCACTTCCGCGGAGCGGACGGAATAGCCAGCGGCGCAGAACTCGAGTCGCTCCTCGGCCGCGCCGACGTGATACTGCCGAAGCGCCGCTGCTATTTCGTGGAGACGACCTACTCCCACTACGCTCACGCGCACAACGCCGTCGACCTCGACGAGACGCGGCGCATACTGTCGGAGAGGCATCCTGACTGCGTTGCGGCGTTCGACCGCGCCATGAAGTCGCGCGGCGGACACCGCTTCAACATGTTCGTCATGGGCAGGCGCCTTTTCGACAGATACTGCGAGTGGCTTTTCGACGTCCTTTTCGAGCTTGAGCGCAGGCTGGACATCTCCGGCTATTCGCCCTACGATGCGAGGGTTTTCGGCTTTGTGGCCGAAAGGCTGCTCGACGTCTGGCTCGGCGCGCACCCGGAGCTGCGGATTGCGGAGCTGCCCGTTCTCCATCTTGAATCGCAGCACTGGCCCAGCAAAATAGCGAGATTTCTTCTTAGAAAGGCCGGTTTCGGCAAATAACGGGCCTTTGTGTCCGTCGGACGAAAATTTCTGTCAGAAACGCGCGCCATTCCCCCCTAGCTTAGTGTAGCGCGGGAAGGTCCCGGGCGAACAAGACTGAAAGGAGACGAGAAAATGAACAAGAAACTGATAGTTGCATTCGGGATGGCGGCCTTGGCGCTCGGAGCATTTGCGGGTCCCCACGGGCATCACGGAGGCCACGGCTTCCATCGCGGTCCCGCCATCCACCACTACGGCGGGCATCATCACCATCACCATAGCGGCTGGGGTCGCGGCGGTCGTGGCTTCTGGCCCGGTTTCGTCGGCGGAGTCGTGGGCAGCCTTGTCTACGATGCGCTGACTCCTGCGCCTGTGGTGGTAACCGCCCCTGCAGTGGTGTCTGCGCCTGCGGTCGTGACCACGCCTACGGTCGTGGCTCCTGCGGCGACGGTCGTCCAGACCGTTCCTGTTGCGCAGACGCAGTCCGTCTGGGTTGAAGGCCGGTACGTCGACCAGGTCCAGCCCAACGGCTCGGTCGTGCGCGTGTGGCAGCCAGGCCACTACGAACAGCGCACGGTGATGGTCCAGTGATTCCGTCATAGGCGGAATACGCAAAGGTCGATGCTCGGCGGCGGGATGTGTCTCGCAGCCGAGCATCGTGCATAAGTAGACACATGAGTTCGCAGCCTGCGGAAAAGGGGCGAACAGGGGCGCTTGACAAAGTGGACATAAAATGTCTATAATATGTCCATCATGATTGAACAAGTCAGCACGGCCGCATTCAAGCAGCAGCTCTGCCACTATCTTGGTCTGGCCCGCCAGGGAAAAGAGGTGCTAATCACCAGCCACAAGCGCATTGTCGCGCGCCTGCTCGGCGAAGACGGAGTTCTCTCCAGGCTTCCCGTCAAGGAGCCCACGGCTCCGCTTTCAGTGCTCAAGGACATCGGCGGCTTCGGCTTCAAGGTCGATCCGCTCAAGGAGATGCAGAAGGAAAGGGGGGAGCGGTAATGACCGTCTATCTCGACTCGACGTACGTCATCCGTCGTCTTCTCGGCGTCGGCCAGGCGTCTGAATTCTGGGGCAAGTGGGACAAGGCGTACGCCAGCGTCCTCATGCGCACCGAGTGCTTCCGCGCGGCGAATCTCCTTCGCCTCAACGGCAAGCTCGACGACGCGGGCCGCGCTCGTCTCGGCTCGTGGATCGAGACCGTCTGCTCGACCGTAGTGCAGGTTCCCGTCACCGACGAGATCATGCGCCGCGCGGCGGGTTCGTTCCCCGTCTCCATCGGAACGCTTCAGGCGATCCACCTCGCGACGATGCAGGAGCTTGAGACCATCCACGGCGTCAGGTGCGCCATAGCGAGCTCCGACGAAGGTCTCGTCCAGGCTGCCAAGGCCCTCGGCTTCTCGGCGGCGGAGGATGCGCCTGTCGCCGCCGGCAAGAAGGACGACGAGGCCAAGGCCGCCGACGCCAAATGACGTTTCTCGCACAGACCGTCCTTCAGGGCGCGGTCGGCTTCGCCATCGGCGCGGGTACGAACGACCTCGCGATACGGTGGCTTTTCGCCACCGTGTTCACCAAGAAGAAGCAGGCGATCGCCGAATCTGTGCAGAAGGTCGTGAGCAGCGAGCTCATGTCCTCCGAGAAGATCGTCGCGCGGATCACTAGCCCGACGGTGCGGATGGTCTTCGAAAGGAACATCCGCGCCGAGATCGACGACGTTTTCTCGCGGGCTGGCACGCTCGCCGGCGGTATCGCCGGCGGGCTTCGTCCGTTTCTTCCGTCTTTCGTGCTTGCCGAGGCCGACGCGCTAAGGCAGGTGGGCTCGGTCTTCAACGACGAAGTGCGCTCGGTCATAGCAAGAAGCTGCGCGAACCAGCTTACGGCATACCTCTCGAACCGTCTCCCGAGCATCGTGGAGGAGACGAAGATCTGGGACATAATCTACGACTCCATCATGGCGCTGAACGAGGAGAAGATGGAGTTTCTCACGCGCCAGGTCGCGAACAGGGAGCTTCGCGGCATCACGATCTGGGGCGGCGTAATAGGCGCGCTCGTGGGCATCACGATGAGCGTCTTCATTCATCTTATCGGTTAGTTTCAGGGGATTCTACTAAAATAAGGAGCAATAATGAGTAAAAGAGTCAAGTTGGCAACTGCTGCGCTTTTATGCGGCTTAGCAACAGTTGATGCAAGTGCGTTGTCGATCTCGACAGTGTCGCAAGTAGAGAGGCCCAGTGGTTCTGGGGCAGTGCAGATTAGCGGCATAACATATGCCGGCGGAAATCTGTTCTACGCTGTGGACGACGCCGACAACAAGATGTATCCTCTTACGCTTGCAATCGACCGTTCCAATGGTTCACTATCAACATCCGGAATAACAATTGGGACGGGTGTTGCCATGTCCGGCGGTAATGACGTGGAGGGTTGTGCGTATGACCCTGCTTCTGGGAAGGTGTGGGTTTCTCAGGAGACGAGTGCGCTCATACGCGAATATGATCAGGCAACTGGCAATCTGCTTCGTTCGGCTCCAGTACCGAGCATAATGAAGCAGTACTACGGCAACTTCAGCCTAGAAGCGCTTACAATCTCGGGCGACGGCAAGACGATGTGGACTTGCAACGAAGAGGGCCTTAAGTGTGATGCCGACATGCTTCCTGGAGTTGGATCGGTGGCGACTAAAACATCGGGTTCTACGGTCCGTCTGACACGTTTTACGCGTGAGTCGGTCACCGACAACTGGACACCAGACGGTCAGTGGGCCTATTTGACGGAGCCTGTGGGGACAGATCCTGATTGGAGCAGCATAAAAGATAATGGTAATGGAACAAAAACGACTAATTATGTGACGAGGAGCGGTGTGTCGGGTTTGTGCGCACTTCCTGATGGCACTCTTCTTACGCTTGAGAGGCGCTGCTACGAAGGAGGTTTTTATCCTGATTTCCAACTTCGGATATATCAAGTTGATTTCTCGGGTGCAACTGAAATCTCATCAATTCCTTCGCTAAAGGCCGAGGGTGTCACATACACTAGAACGAAGAAGACTCGGTTGTGGGAGTATCATCATGGGCGTGATCTGCCGAACTATGAGGGCATATGTCTCGGCCCTCGACTTGATGACGGTTCGTGTACTCTTGTTCTTGTCGGCGACGGTGGCTCGGGTGGAGATCAAGGAATCTACACTCTCAAGCTTACTGGCCTGAACATCCGCACACTGAACTTCAACGCTCCTGAGTCGGGCATTGGCACTCCGTCGATTGTCGGCAACAACTACCGCTTCATTGACGGAACTCCGCTTGACGTCGCGCTTCTCGGGGACGGATGCGATTCGCGGGGATACACTAACCGCAGCGATGCGGTGGTCAATGTGACCTACAGTCTGCCGGCCCACAACCAGAACAACATTGCGGGCTCGGTGGCCTCCTTCACGGTCGGCGCCGACGATACGCTTACCTGGACGACTTCCAATGCCGGAGTTGCGGGCGGCGACATCTTCCTCAACGACACGTTCGAGGGATATGCGGTCGGCGCTGTCGGCAGCGAGGTCGCCGGCTGGACTGGCGACGGCGAGATCGTCCAGAACGACTACACGCCTCCTGCGACCGGATATGTCATGCAGAACGCGGCGCATACGAAGGTCCTTGACGCGGACGGCGAGGCGAAGCGCACGGTTCCCGCCGATGCGAACGCGGCCAACAGCAATCGCAAGCTTGACGTGATGGTCGAGATCCGCCGCTCCCGCGAGCCTCTCCTCGACCTTGGCAGCGGGGTCCAGATCGCCGTCGCCGCGGACACGAACGGCGAGCTCTGCGTCTGGCACGCTCGCAACGAGGGCGGAGTCGTCGGAAACGGATGGACGCCGCTTTCTAGCGAAAAGTTCGCCGACGGACAGTGGGTTCGCGTCGGCATCGAGGTCGACTACAGCGGAGTCTGCGGCTACGCCCGCGTCAGGCTGAACGGCTCGATCTGCACGACGGACTACGGATACCGCAATCCGGACGGCAATGTCGCGGGCGGCGCCTGGCATCGCATCGCCTGCACTGCAAGCACCATCAGCGAGATCAGCCTAGTCGGAACGAAGGCGGACGACCTCATCGTAACGACCCTTCAGTACGCGTCGGAGGATTCGTCCGCCAACGGCTCTACGGGCGGCGTGCCGAACGCCTGGTTCGACGAGAACAGTCTGCCGCGCAACGCGGCGGCCCAGACCGGCATCCCGGGCTACACCATGGCCGACGTCTACCATACAGGCGTCGATCCGTACGGAACCGAGCCGTTCAAGATCACGTCGTTCTCGTTCGACTCGGTGCCGTCGATTGAGTTCAACGGACTCGGCTCCAACTACAGGAGCTTCAAGATCCTGAGGTCCACGACGCCCGACTTCAAGTCCGGCACTGTGACGGAACTTGGCGCAGGCGACGGCACGTTCACCGGCAAGCCGGAGAACTGGTCGACGCGTTGGGATGGCAAGGGCACCCAGCCCGACGGCGCGTTCTACAAGGTCGTTGTCGAGTAGTCTGCCGTCCGAGGCATGACTCATCCAGCGGGCGTTCGCATCAGCGGGCGTCCGCTGCGTCTTTCCTCCCCTGGCCAGCGTCAGGTTTTCCGCTAATTGCCGCCCGTGCATTTGTCGGTTGACACTCGAGTTTTTGTCGGTTTACAAAAGATCTTTTGTCAGTTGAGAAAAATTCGTTTGTCAGTTGACAGAATTTGCTACGTAGTCAAATTTCCAACGTAGATTTTTCCTTGTCTAATGCGTTTGTGATACAATTCCCCCCGTTCCTGCTCAGCAGTTTCTGAGATAGCGGAGGTCTCAAAGCCGAAGCGAAGAGAATGCCCGGGAAGGATGGCCATCCAACCCGGGCCGTGGCGGTCAGCCCGTTTTTCCTAAGATGCAAGTACATCGTTACGTAGTACGGGCGCCGCCACTTCGTCATGAGCCATAGCCTGAATGGTTGTAAGGGCATACGGGATGCTGAGTCCCTATAGCTCGAAGACAAGGAAAGTATATCATGAATTCGGCCAGAATGCACATAGGAGTCGACGTCGGCAAGGCATGGCTTGACGTCTGCTACCCCGACGGTAGGAAGGAACACATCAGGAACATCAAGTCCTGCAGGACAAAACTGATCGCAATGGCGGCGAAGCTCGACGCCATCGTAAGCTTCGAGGCGACAGGGCCATACGAGGAACCGCTTGCCGACGAGTGCCTCGCAAAGGGAGTGAGGGCCTTGCGCCTTGACGCCTGGGGAGCGAGACGCTTCGCCGAGTCGCAGGGGCGCATCGAGAAGACGGACGCCATCGACTGCGAGATGATCCGTGACTACGCGGCGTCGCTCAAGGAGGCGAAACTCCATTTCGTCAAGCCGCGTTCCGAGGCGCAGAAACGCCTCAGAAAGGCCGTCAGCGCGCGCAGGAACTACATGAAGGCCAAGGCTCTCGTCTGCAATCAACTCGAGAACAACCCCGACGCCGACATGAAGAATGACATCAAAAAGCTCGTCGGAAAAATCGACGCGCAGATTGCCAAGCTCGAGGCCGAATGCGATGCGGCAATTGAAAGCGACCCGCGCATGAAGGATCTTTCCCGCAGGTTCCAGGAGGTCAAAGGCGTCGGCCCGTGCCTGACGTGGGCGATCCTCGCCTACTGTCCCGACATCGGCGAGTTTAACGAGAAGAGCATCGCCAAGATGTGCGGTGACGCACCCATCGGCCACGAGAGCTGCACAATCAAGAATAAGGCCAGACCCAAGCGCGGCAGATCCGACCTCAAGAAAGCCCTCTACATGGCTGCGGTGTCCGGCAGTCGCTCAAACCACATCCTTCATGGCGTCTACCAGCGGCTCACAGCCAACGGCAAGCCAAAGAAGGTCGCCTTGACGGCCGTTGCCCGCCACATTGCCATCCTGCTGAACTACATTGCCAAATACCCCGACTTCAAGCCCGAGAGAGACCCAAGGGACGTCGAGAGGGAGAATCGTCCTAAACGTCCTCGCGGGCGTCCTCGCAAGACGGCCTGATCTGCGCGTGTGCAAATGCGACAGGCTAACGCCACGAAACCGTGGCGTCACCCATTTGCTGTCTGCGACGCTTCTGACTCCTGTCGGCTTATGTCCGATGAAATTCAACAATCCGGCACATTTCGATGGTTTCCTCCTCCCTCTCCCCCTTCCCCCGCACCCCTTTCCCTCTTTGCTGCCTTCTTCCTGCGCTGACGCGCAATGGAAATTCAAATTTTATGGTTGACTACCTAGGGTTTCGGCGTTTCGTAGGGTGTTTCGACGATGATTATGTTTGAAACTCCGACGGTTGGGTTTTATTACCATTCCACCGCTTCGCACAATTCAACCACTAGACTTGCGGGGTCTTGTGCGCTTCGCGCGACCACGAAAGCGCGGCGCACCTGCCGCGCTGCTCGGCCCCTTGCGGCCCCTTCGGGGTTCGCGCTTCGCGCTCAGGCAACCCGACGCCTTCGGCGCGGGCGAATTTCCGCCGCTTGAGACGACGCGTCGACGCCGTGGCTTGAAGGTCGCAGTTCGGTTAACTTCACGGAGATTGCCCTGATTCGGCGACCTTCGCCCGGC
>JAEEZC010000368.1 GCA_016288465.1 Verrucomicrobiota bacterium
GCGGCGCAGGGCTGAAGTTCGACTTCTCCGCCGTCGTCACATACGTCTGCACCAACAACTTCGACAGGCGCGTCAACATCGCGGCGGAGGACGCCTCGGGAGCCGTCCTCGTGTGCACGTCCGACGAGGTTCGGCCCTCCGTCCTGCCGATGCCCGGCGATACGGCGCGCTTCGCCGGGGAGGTCAGGGAGAACGTCTACGGGCGCAACTTCGCCGTCCTCGACTCGTACGAGCTCGCATCGCGCGGCGAGGCGCCGACTCCGAGGGAGCTCACGAACGACGCGATGCTCAACGGCTCCTGCGACTACAAGCTGGCGCGCTTCAAGGGCGTGCTTAAGGACGTCATCTTCAACGAAACCGACCCCGACTACATGCTCTTCATGATAGAGGCGTCCAATGGGCGGGGCGTCTTCACCACGGCCCCGGTATTCGACGCGGGGGCGTTCGACAAAATGGAAGCACTAATCGGCAGGCCCGTCGAAGTCACCGGCGTGATGGTCCCCTTCGACCACAGCCCGCGCCTCTACTCCGGGCGCATATTCAAGATCTCCGGCGTCGAGAGCATCCGCCCGCTCGAAGACGCGCCCGACGCAAAGACGCGCATCCGTGGACACGTCGTCGCCGTGCGCAAGCGCGCAAGGCGCGTGATCCTCAAGACGGACAGAGGCGAGTTCGTGTCCGTGAACCTGGCGGACACGAGCCTGCCGTCTTACGGGGAGTGCGTCGAGGCGTCCGGCCTGGAGGAGACGGACCTGTTCAAGCGCACGCTGTTCAACGCGCAATGGACGAAGCTGGACGGCCCGGCGTACAAGGACGAGAAGCCCGTAACCGTGTCCCCGCGCGAGCTCACGCAGGACGCACAGGGACGGCGGAAGGTCAACTGCGAATACTACGGGCGCCCAATCCGCGTGAACGGGACGATCCGGTCCATGCCCGAGAACGACCCCGAGGGACGCATGCTGCTGGACTGCGACGGCTGCCCCGTCTACGTGGACGCGAGCGCACTGCCGGTCGTGCTGGAAGGTCTGGAGGAGGGCACCGTGGTCAACGTGTCGGGGACGTGCGCACTTGACGTGGACGCGCCGGAGCGCACTTCGGCGATACCGAGGCTCAGGGGCTTCACGATCATATTGAGGACGCCCTCCGACATCACCGTCGTTAGGCGTCCGGCATGGTGGACGCCGGCGAAGCTCGCCACCGTCATCGGCGCCCTTCTCGCGATGCTCGTCGCCGTGACCGCCTGGAACACTTCTCTCAGGAGGCTCGCCGCGCGCAAGGGGCGGCAGCTGATGAGGGAGCAGATCGGCCACGTCGCCGCAAAGCTGAAGACCGAGGAGCGCACCCGTCTCGCCGTCGAGCTGCACGACTCCCTCGCACAGACGCTTTCGGGCATATCCCTGGAGATCGACACCGCGAAAAAGCTGGCGGCAGAAAACGGCCACGGCATGTGCGAGCACCTGGGAATCGCCGCAAGGACGCTGAAGTCGTGCCGCGACGAGCTGAGGAACTGCCTGTGGGACCTGCGCAACAGGGCGCTTGAGGCAAGCAGCATGAACGAAGCGATACGCCAGACGCTGCTGCCGCACCTGAGGGGAGTGGAGGTGATACTGCGCGTCAACGTGCCTAGGTCGCGCCTGACGGACAACACGGCGCACGCAGTCCTTCGCGTAGTCAGGGAGCTGGTCCTCAACGGCGTGCGCCACGGCGGCGCGACGAAGGTGTGGATCGCCGGAGCGATAGACGACGGCAGGGCGAAGTTCTCCGTGCGCGACAACGGCTCCGGCTTCGATCCCGCGACGGCCCCGTCGTTCGCGGAGGGCCACTACGGACTGCTCGGCATACGCGAACGCATCGAATCGCTCGAGGGCGAATTCACGATCGAAAGCGCTCCCGGCGAAGGCGCGAAGGCGACGATTTCCATTCCTCCAATCAAAAGGGACAGCAAATGAAGATCAGGGTCCTGATAGCAGACGACCACACCATCGTGCGCGCCGGGCTCACGGCACTTCTCGGGACCGAGAAGGACATCGAAGTTGTCGGCGAGGCAAAAAACGGGGCGGAGGCCGTGTCAGGCGCGGTCGAGCTTCATCCGGACATTGTCATAATGGACCTGATGATGCCGAAGATGGACGGCGTCGAGGCCACGAAGGAGCTCGTCCGCAAGGCACCGTCCGTCAAGACCATACTGCTTACGACATACGGCACCTCGGACGGCATAGCGCACGCCCTGTGGGCCGGCGCCAGAGGGGCGGTGCTGAAGAACGCCGACAACTCGGAGCTCGCCAAGGCGATAAGAATTGTCGCACAGGGCGGCGACTACATATCGCCAGACATACGCCAGCAGCTCGAGGCGGACCCGCCGGTACCGGACCTGACACCGCGTCAGAGCGAGATACTCGAGTCAATGGTCAGGGGCCTCACGGACCGCGACATCGCGCAGCAGCTCGGGCTCAGTCCCGAAAGCGTAAGCGAGCATGTCGGAGCCATCCGCCAGAAGATCGGCGCCGCCAACCGCACGGAGGCCGTAGCCATCGCAATGCGCAAGTATCTCCTGAAGTTCTAGGGGAACCACACGACGGCAAAAAAAGCCCCCCGGACGAATCCGGAGGGCTTTTTTATCGCGTATGGGGCGAATCTTACTTCGCGATGACGCGAGCCATCTCGACGACCTTGTTCGAGTAGCCCCACTCGTTGTCGTACCACGCGCAGACCTTGACGAAGGTCGGATCGAGCTGGATGCCCGCCTTGACGTCGAAGACGGAGGTCTTGGACTCGTTGCGGAAGTCGGTCGAAACGACGGCCTCGTCGGTGTAGCCGAGAACGCCCTTGAGACCGCCCTCGGCGATCGGGGTCTCGCTGGCCTTCTTCATGGCCGCGCAGATCTCCTCGTACGTCGCAGGCTTCTCGAGCTCGGCCGTGAGGTCGACGAACGAGACGTCAGACGTGGGAACGCGGACGGACATGCCCGTGAGCTTGCCGTTGAGCGCCGGGAGAACCTTGCCGACGGCCTTCGCCGCGCCCGTCGAGGA
>JAEEZC010000046.1 GCA_016288465.1 Verrucomicrobiota bacterium
AGCCTGGCCAGCGACGAGCCGCCGCCATCCTTGCCCGGCAGGCACCCCGCCGCCGCCAGCATCGTCACCGCCGATGCCTGCCCGAAAAACGTCCGGCGCGAAATGCCGCGCACTTCTTCAAAGCGATTAATGTTTGTCATTTAGCCTTTCCTTCCTTGTGTCGAGCAGAATCGGTGCAAAAGAGAAACCAGAAGCGGACAGCAGATCGCCGTGACGATGATCGCCGCGGTGATCTGCGCCGTTGCGGCCTCGGCGACCGCAAGCAGCGAAGGATCCACCGCCGCCAGCGCCATGGGCGTCGCGGCGGCGTTGCCGGCAGTCGTGCCGATGGCCGCGCCGACCTCGGGATTGCGGATGCGCAGCAGCCTGTATGCCACGAAGCCGCCAAGACCCGTGATCACGAGGCAGCCCAGGCCCAGCACAATGCCCGAAGCCCCCGCCTTCACCAGATTGAATATGTCGAGACCCGCGCCGAGCGGGAACGCGAAAAACGGAATGAGCAGCGTCGCGCCCGGCTCGCAGAAGCGGCGGATGTCGTCGTCGAGGTTGCCGAGGATGCAGCCCGCAATGACAGGGATGATGCACCCGAGCAGAACCGAGAGCGGAATGTTCGCCGCGCCTGCCGCGCCCAAGGCAAGCATTGTGAAGAATGGCCCGTCGTTGATGGAAAGGATGGATACTGCGCCGACGTCCGTCGCATCGCCGTACTCTCCCGCAAGCGCCGCGTAGAGTCCGCCGTTGGAGTTGACGAACGCCGCGACGATCGCCAGAACCGAAAGCCCGAGAAAGCCTGCCTCGCCGAAGATCTTGCCGCAGAGAAAGCCGACCGCCGTGCCGACGCCGACCTTCACCAATGTCAGCAGCACGCCCTTGTACACGGCGACGCCAGCCTTGCGGAAGTCGATGGTCGTCGCATTGCAGAATATGAACGCCGACAAGAGCGGCATCGCGCCCGACTTCCAGAGATAGGTCGTGAAGGTTCCGTCGAACTTCTGCCAGACGCCGCCGCAGAATGTGTTGACAAGCGCGCCAAGGATGAGCGGCACCACCATCAGTCCGCCCGGCATTCTCTTGACTGTCGCAAGAATCCTCATCGTCCGCCTCGCCGTCCTTTCATCTCACTATCACCGAAACGCCGTCTGGAACGACCGTCACCGTGTAGTCCGGCTTGCCGACGAGCTCCTTCGCGATCGCCATCGCCTCCGCCGGACCGTGCGCCGGAATCATGTGGAGGTCCCGCACGACCTGGTCGTCGCAGTCGGATACGAACACCACCTTCGCCTTCAGGAGCACCCGCGCCAGTATCTGCGACTGCCACTGGTCGATGATGGTCTCCTCGGGCCTGCGCGAGAGGAACGTGCGCATCATCCGCTCGATATCCGGCTCGTCGCGGAAGGTGCGGTGGAAGCTCGCGCCGCCATGCCCGTCCGCCGCCTTCGCAAACATCACGATCACGCCGCCCGGCTTTACGGTCGCCTCTGCCGCGGTCATGCCCTTCACGGCCTGGTAGATGTTCTGGTCGAGCGGATAGCCTCCGTTCGTTGATATCGCGATGTCGGCCGGGACGGCGTCGACCTGGCACTTCGAGGCGAGGAAGTCACGTCCCGCACGATGCGCCGCGTCGCAGTCGCCCGCGACGCTGAAGATTGGCTCGTGGGCGGCGTCTATGACCACGTTGACGACATAGGCCAGCTTCGCGGCACGCGCGGCGAAAAGCATGTCTTCGTGGATGGGATTGCCGTCGATGACGCCCGTCCGCGCGCCAGGGCTGGCGATGAAGTCGGCGTTGTGGTTGTACATCACGGTCGCGCGGCTCGCGATGCCGGGCAGCACGCTCTTTCTGCCGCCTGAGAAGCCTGCGAAGAAATGAGGCTCGATGAAGCCTTCCGAAACCAGCAGGTCCGCCTCGACGGCCAGCCGGTTCACGACAAGGTCGCCGCCAGAAGGAAGCTTTCCGAGATTGACGAGGTTGGCGGCATCGTCGCAGTCGTGGACGACTATCCGCTCGCTGGACACTATGTCCTCGCCGAACTTCGCAGCCAGCTCCTCGCGCGTCGTGGTGCGGTGAAGGCCCGTTGCGACGAGGATGGTGACTTCGGCCGCGGGATTGCCGGAGCGTATCTCCTCCAGCATGAGCGGCATTATCACCCGGCTCGGGACAGGACGCGTGTGGTCCGAGGCGATGACGACGATTCTGCGCTTTCCGGCGACAAGCTCGCGCAGACGCGGCGAACCTATGGGATGCTCCATCGACTCGCGGACCAGCTCAACCGCGCTCTTCGGTGCCTTGTAGCCATGGATGCCGGAGCGCAGCACTCCGGCCAGATGCCCATCTTCGATCTCGATGGACGCAACGCCCTTTCCATAAGGCAACTCAAATCGCGCCATGTCGTTCCTCCTCCGTTTTGCGCGGCTGCGGGCGAACAGTCATCTCACTCCCTTACTTCCACGACTTCGCCGGGCCGCAGTTTCAGGGCAACACGCGAGGAGCCCGCCGTCCGTTGCACAAACGCCTCCTGCGCAAGGTTGGCCTCGGTGTTGAGCAGATAGATAGTTCCGTCGGGATAGACGCTCCAGCGGACGACGTCGGCGCACTCGACCTTCGGCCACGTCTCGGAGCCGACAGCCTCCATCGCCTTGGCCATGAGGAAGGCGTAGAGCTTGCGCACGCCGAACGCGCCGGGCGAATCGAGCGACGCAAGGAATACGACCCGGCCCTTGCCGACCTCGTTCACGAATGCGACGCCCATGCACGAGTAAAGGTCCTTCTCGTGGAAGCTGTCCGACGCGACGGCGAAGGGCTTCGCGGTCGTAGCGTCAAGGGCGGGGACGGAGAAGCCGCCCTCGATGAAGTCCGGGTCCCATATGTCCGTAAGCGGCTGGAAGTTCCAGCCTGGCCCGGGATTCCTGACGAACTTGATGCCGTGCGGCAGACGGTTGGGCTGGGCGTCCTTCATCTTCACGCCCGCGAGCGACGACCAGTCGCCTCCGTTGTAGGGAACGAATGCGCCGTCCGGAGCGTCCTGCGTCGTCATGTGGCTCGCCGCCAGCATCAGCGTGCCGCCGCCCCTTACGTAGTTCACGAGCTTCGCGTAGAGCGCGTCGTCCATGACGTTGCGCCCGAGGAGAAAGAGGAACTTGTACTTCGCGAACTCAGCCCCCGGCGCGTCGAACGGCAGCACGCCCGCAGCGCCGAGCGGAGGGTTGCCCGAGAAGTCGGCGTCGCCCCAGGAATCGCGCTCCTGCCAGCCGCGCCTGCGGTAGAGCCCGTCAAACAGGCGCCATGCGGTGCGGTCGGCCTCCGTCACGCGAAAGGCGTCGTTGGTGCGCTGCCCGAAGAGATGCGTCTGGAATATCCCGGCATAGCCGTCGAACCGGCCCTGGATCGCGCCGAC
>JAEEZC010000047.1 GCA_016288465.1 Verrucomicrobiota bacterium
TCACACCCGGTTATTGCTAATCAGGTGATCCCGTTCGACTTGCATGCCTAATCCACGCTACCAGCGTTCGTTCTGAGCCAGAATCAAACTCTCAGAAAAAAACTTGTTGCTATTAGTTGCTCACACAAACATGTCACTGTTTTCTCAACTACCGGCTGTCAAAGAGCTACGTTCAAACCCTTTCGGGCGAACAGTTGTGTAGTATATCAAAAACCCCCTCGCTTGCGCAAGGGGGTTTCTTAACTTTTTTTCTGTTTACGAAATCTTACTTCGCAGGCGCATTGCCGTCGTCGCCGTAGCCCTTGGACTTCAGATAGTCAACCACCTTGCCGACGGTTGTGAGCTTCTCTGCATCCTCTTCGGGAATCGCCGCTCCAAATTCTTCTTCGAACGCCATGATAAGCTCAACGCTGTCGAGCGAATCGGCGCCAAGGTCATCAATGAACGACGCCTCTGTCGTGACCTGCTCAGCATTGACCCCGAGCTGCTCGACGATGATATCTTTCACGCGATCTTCAAGCTTTTCTGCCATAGTCTTTTCAACTCCTTTGTTGTGTTGATGTATTGTATTATACTATATTATGTGGTTTTAGCGCAAGGGGGGTCCCCTTTGTCTCTTTCAGCCTATCATACCGCCGTTTACGCTGAGAATCTGCCCCGTTACATACGAAGACTCGTCCCCCGCAAGCCAGGCAACCGCCTTTGCGATGTCGTCCGCCGTTCCGAAGCGCTTGAGCGGAATCGTGTCCATGTACGCCTTCTTCACGTCCTCGGGCAGGACATCCGTCATCTTGGACTGGATGAAGCCTGGAGCGACGGCGTTGCAGCGTATGTTGCGCGAGCCGAGCTCCTTGGCCGTCGTCTTCGTAAGCGCGATGACGCCGCCCTTGGACGCGGTGTAGTTCGCCTGGCCGGCGTTGCCCATTATGCCCACGACCGAGGCGATGTTGATGATCGAGCCTCCGAGCTGCGTGCCGTCGGCGGCCTTGTTCTTCATCATCGGCCTTGCGACTGCACGCGTGAAGAAGAACGTCCCCTTGAGGTTGACGTCCAGAACCGCCTCCCAGTCGGCGTCGCTCATGCGCATGAGCAGTCCGTCCTTCGTGATGCCCGCGTTGTTGACCATGATGTCCACTTTCCCGAGCTTCTCGATCACGGTCTTCACGCAGGCGTCCACTTCAGCCGACACCGCGACGTTAACGCCGACGGCAACAGCCTTCGAGCCCGCCGCCTCCACAGCGGCGACCGTCTCGGCGCACCACTCCTCCTTCAGGTCGCACACGGCGATGTCCGCCCCGCGTTCTGCGAGCTTCTTCGCAATCGCCGCACCAATGCCGCGCGCGGCGCCGGTGACGATTGCGACTTTCCCCTTCAGATCCGACATTTGTACTTTACTCCTTATGTGTTTCCTTGTGCCAAAGACCTTCATGCCCGCGGCTCGACGCCGCGGCTGACGGAAGCGGCGTTGCGCCACCCCGTCACCGTGAATCCGCCGGATGGGTATATCGCCATCTCCGCGTAGCTGTTCTCGTCCGCCCCCGAGTCGCAGACAAGCGCCCTAAGCGAATAGTACGGAATCCCGTTCAGCAGATGGTAGCCGCCGCAGTGCTGATGTCCGGTCACGACGGCCCTCACTACGCCGCTGCTCTCGATGATCTCGCGAACGGCGGCCGCGTTCCTCACAATGTGATTCGGCTCGGCGGAGTCGTCAAGCCTCTGGTGGCAGAACACGACGGCGTGGCGCCCCGCCGATGCAAGCTCGCCCTTCAGCCACTCCAGCTCCTCCGGCGGAACGTTCGCGTCGTTCCACGGGTTGCTGCAGCTGTAGGGGCGCAGCTTGGAGTCGAAGCATGCGTTCATCACCACGAACTTTACGCCGCCGCGGGCGAAGGAGTAGTATCCGCCGAGACACACCTTGCCGTCGTTCGGCACGCGCGACAGGAACTCGTCCTTCTCAAGGCAGTCGAAGTCGTGGTTCCCCGCAACGTGATATCGAGGGCCGTTGAACCGCGCGAACTCCGACTCTATAGCCTCAAGATGGCGCAGGGTGCCCTCGCGCCCGTTTGAGTCGTCCTTGAAGTCGCCAAGCTCTATCGCGAAATCGACCCCTCGCCAGTTGAAGACTTCGACGGCCTCGCGCAGCTTCCGCAGCGACTGGCGGTAGTACCGGCGCCCGACGGGTCCGCACGGCTTGGAATCCGGCGGAATGTCCGCGTAGTGGAG
Organism: Verrucomicrobiota bacterium; assembly: GCA_016288465.1. Classification (GTDB taxonomy): domain Bacteria; phylum Verrucomicrobiota; class Kiritimatiellia; order RFP12; family UBA1067; genus UBA1067. Next base: position 2,224 of record JAEEZC010000047.1, read on the forward strand.
ATCGGTGACCATGCCGAAGCGGACGAGGGGCTTCTCGCCGGCCGACTGCGGCTCTTCGCCGAAGTGGCGGCACCCGAAGAGCAGACCGACGGAGCCCGCCGCTATGAGCTGTCTGCGGCTGACGCCCATCGTCAGACCTCCAGCACCGCAACGGCCTCGCCTAGGCTGGCCATGTCGGCGACGTTGCACGCCGCAAGCGACGCGTCGATCTTCTTCACAAGGCCCGAAAGCACCTTGCCGGGGCCGAACTCGACAAAGCGTGCGCAGCCCATAGACTTCGCGCACTCCACGTCCGCAGCCCAGTTGGTGGTTCCCGTGACCTGCTCCAGCATCGTGGCCCTGATCGCCGCGGGATCTCCGGAGTGCGGCCTGCCCGTCACGTTGGAGAGGACCGGCATCTTCGGCGCGGAGAACTTGACACCGTCCAGAACCGGCGCCAGCTTCTCGCGCGCAGGCGCCATGAACTTCGAATGGAAGCCTCCCGCAGTCGCAAGGGGAATCGCGCGCTTCACGCCAAGCTCCTTGGCGACGGACGCCGCCGCCGCGACCGCGTCCTTGGAGCCAGACAGGACCTGCTGCGCAGGAGAGTTAATGTTCGCGACCGTGCAGCCGGTCTTCGCGCAGATCTCGTCAAGCTGGCCCGGCGCCGCGCCGACGATGGCGATCATGCCCGAAGGCTCGGCCTCGCACGCCTCCTGCATGAAGCGGCCGCGAGCCTCCAGCACGGTCAGCGTCGACTCGAAGTCAAGGACGCCCGCCGCACAGAGCGCGCTCCACTCGCCGAGCGAAAGGCCCGCCGCGCATGCGAACTCGGTCGGCCTGCGCTTCTGCAGCGAGAGATATGCCGCGTAGCTGGTCACGAAGATGGCAGGCTGGCAGACGTTGGACTTTGTCAGCTCGTCTGCGGGGCCCTCGAAACACACTTTCTTCAGGTCGAAGCCGAGAACGGCGTTCGCCCTGTCGAAAAGGGACATCACCTCGGGATCCGCCTCCGCGAAGTCCCTGCCCATGCCGGGAGTCTGCGCTCCTTGCCCTGCGAATATGCAACAGTTGCTCATGTCGTCAGATTATATCATAATTCACCGCTACCGGCGCGAGCCGCAGCCAAAGCCGAAGTAGCTGTTTGCGTTGTTGAACGAAATGTCCTCCACGATTCCGCCAAGCCAGCCGAGGTCGTTCGGTATCTCGCCCTTCTCGACCTCCTCGCCGAGCTTCTGACAGAGAAGACGGCGGAAGTACTCGTGGCGCGTGTAGCTGAGGAACGACCGCGAGTCCGTGAGCATCCCCACGAAGTTGCCAAGGCAGCCAAGCGTGGAGAGCACGTCGATCTGGCGGCGCATGCCGTCCTTCTGGTCGAGGAACCACCACGCCGCGCCAAGCTGTATCTTGCCTCTCGCAGGCGCTTTCTGGAAGCACCCCATCAGCGTCGCGAGCATCTCGTTGTCCTTCGGGTTGAGGGAGTAGAGTATGCAGCGCGGCAGCGAGTCGGCGCGCTCGAGCCTGTCGAAGAGACGGGAAAGGCTCTCCGTCACGGACCAGTCGCCGATGCAGTCGAAGCCGGTGTCCGGGCCAAGCCGCTCGAACATCGCGGTGTTGTTGTCCCTCAGGCAGTTGTAGTGCAGCTGCGTCGTCCAGTCCGACGCCGCGTCGGCCTTGAGCCCCTCGAAAAGCCACGCGCTCTTGAACTTGAGCGCCTCTTCTGGCGTCACCGCCTTGCCGGAACGCGCCTTCCTGAAGATTCGCGCGATCTCGGCCTCGGTGTACGGCGCGGCGAAGACCTCGGTTATCCCGTAGTCTGAGACGACGCAGCCCGCCTTGGCGAAGAAATCGTGCCTTCTGGTCATTGCCGCCAGGAAGTCGTCGTAGGTCTTCACCTCGGCTCCCGCCGCCTCGCCGAGCTTGTCCATCCATGCGTTCCAGACCTTGGCGTTCTCGATCTTCGACGCCTTGTCGCTGCGCCACGCAGGACGTATCTGCACGCCGAACGGGTCCTTGGCGATGGCGAGATGGTACTCCAGCGAGTCCACCGGATCGTCGGTCGTGCACACGACCTTCACGTTGGACTTCTTCATGAGCCCGCGCGCCGAGAAGCCCTTTCCGGACAGCTTCGCGTTGCACTTCCGCCAGATGCGCTCCGCGCTCTTCCCGTTGAGCAGCTCCGTAACGCCGAAATAGCGGGCGAGTTCAAGATGGGACCAGTCGAACAGAGGGTTTCTGACGAGACGCTCCATCGTCTCGGCGAACTTGACGAACTTGTCGTGCCACGGCGCGTCGCCCGTCACGAAGCGCTCCTCCACTCCGTTCGAGCGCATCTGCCGCCACTTGTAGTGGTCGCCGCCAAGCCAGACCTCGGCTATGTCGTCCCACCTCTTGTCGCACGCGATCTCCGCCGGCGGAAGATGGCAGTGGTAGTCGATTATCGGCATCTTCTCCGCGTGGCGGTGGTACAGCTCCCGGGCCGCCTTGGTGGTGAGAAGGAAGTCGTCGTTTATGAAGGGCTTCTTCGCCATGTCAGGTTTCCTTTCCGTTTCAGCTTCAGAGCTCGACCTTGCGGTAGTGCGGCACAAGCGTCTTCATGCACGTCCAGCCGACGATGTACGCGACCGCGCAGTATCCGAACACGATGAAGTAGCCCGCCGGCTTGCCGGTGTAGCCGAGGAACGTGAACGCGTCGCCCTGCTTCTCGGCGTACGTGAAGAGCGCGCCCGCGCACTTGTTGACGAGGAAGCTCCCGCATCCCGCCGCAAACTGCGCAATGCCCGTGAGCGTGCCGATCGTGGACTTCGGGAACATGTCGCCCACGACCGAATACACGTTGGCGCTCCACGCCTGATGCCCCGCGCACGCAAGACCGATGAGTATCGCCGGGAACCACGCGGAATACGAGCCGAGCGGCTGCGCGCCGAGCGCCAGCAGCGGGAAGCACGCGAAGA
>JAEEZC010000369.1 GCA_016288465.1 Verrucomicrobiota bacterium
AGCGCCATGTCGCCTGGGAATCTGAGCACGGTTGAGGCGTTCACATGGAACTTGCCCGTGTCCGTCAGCTGAGATCCAGACAGAGACGAAAGGTCCACGGTTCCGCCGCTGACGTTGCGGCTGTAGCCGGAAAGCGCGAGCTGTCCTCCACCTACGGTGTCAACAACAGCCAGGCTGCCGTACATCCAGCCGGAAGCCGCCCATTCCAGTGTGCGACCCGCGAGGTTGATCGTAAGCGTCTTGCCTCCGCTTATGGCAAAGCTGCCATTCATGCCGACGACAACCGTGTTGCCGTTCGCCGCGGCAGCGTACGCATCCGCCCAGCTGTCGTAGCCCGTCTCGCCGATGTAGAAGGCCGACGGGAGCGGACCAGGAGGTAGCTCGGCTTCCTCGAACGTCGCCGCGAGCATCACATTCGCGGACGGCATCGTGAACGTGTTGCCCGCGATCGCCGCGCCATTTACCGTCACGGACACGAGCTGATAGCCCTCCGCCGGGATCGCGGTAACCGTCACCGTCGTGCCAGCTGCGACATTGTTCGTCACAGACGCCTCAAGCGTGCCGTTCTGTGGCGCCGTAATCGCGATGTCATAGGTTGCCGGAGGCTCCGGCGGATCGATTACGCCGCCCTCCGTCTTCTCGACGGCCTCGATTTCGGCGTAGTACTGCGCGACGTTGTTCGGAGAAGCGAACGTGATGCGGAGCGCCGTTGCGCTCTGGGCGAGGAATCCGACTGCAGGATCTTCAAGCGTCGCGGAAAGCGCTGTGCCGGCTGTGCCACTGCCTGCGTAGTTCAGAGGCTCCACGCAGAGGTCCGTCCAGGAATCGGAGCCGGACGTCTTCACCTCGACCTTGGAAATCTTGATGTCGTCATATATGCCCCAGTTGGCTGTATAGCAAGTCGTGAAGCGGATTTTCTCCAGAGTCTTCGATTCGTCGAACGTCCAGTCCACGGTCGCATTCGCTCCGAATCCGCACGTCTGCTTGGTATCGCCCGAAATCGCGCTGTCGGTCAGCAAGCCGACACCGCCGCCATATCCCGAGATGAAGCCGGACGTAGTTCCAGTCCTGTTTGCAAGCAGGTTGTTGGCAAGTGGGCTCCACGCGCTTGGCAGGAACTCGCTCGTCGCCCACGTCGCGTTCGTCGAGACCAGCGGATCGTCATGCGGACCGGGGCCGGGCGTCTCGCCGTCAAGCGCCGCGGCGAGTACGCCGCGGAAATGCGGGGAGAGCCACACTTCGTGGTATTCTGCGGAAGGATGTCCGAACAGCGTATTGCCTCCATTAATCTCCGCAGGGCAGTCGCGGGTGTAGCGTTGCGCGAAGGACCCCTCCGCCGTCGGATTGTCCGCAATGTGATGGAAGTCGAGCGGATCGTTCGGGTCCTCGGTAAGCCAGTCGTAGAACGCGACGCCGCGCTGGGCCGCAACCGCACGGAGCGTCTCGTTCGCGCGGACATGCGCCTCCGTAACGACGTTGTAGTAGTAAAGACTTCCGACAAGGACGAGCCTTGCGTTCGGCGCCTGAGCCTGGACGACATCGATGGCCTTGTTCATGTAGGCCGCAAGCGTGGTCGTGCCGTCGTCAAGGCTGTCGGTCGGCGCTCCGGCATCAACGGCGTTGCTAACCTGCCCCCAGTCGTTCACCGAGCCGAAGATCGTCACGACGTCAACGTCGGACGGAAGCGGAGAGGCCAGAAGGCGCTGGTAGAAGGCCTTGTTCTCATTGCTCCTGTTCTTGTATCCCGTGCTACCCACGCCGTTCGTGTAGACGAGCTGAATGCCGGTGTCGCGGACGACGAAACTGTAGTAGTAGTTTTCAGCACCGGGCGCAAGCGTGGGATCGGAAAGCGAATCGCCTATCACCGCCCACTTGTAGCCCGACCAGTCGGGATGCACTTCGCTGGTCGTCGCGAACGAGCCAGACGCCTCGCAGCCCATGACGGTCGCGGCGTTGTTTGAAACCGCAATCTTGTAGCTGTAGGTCGTATTGGTGGCAAGGCCCTCGATCTCGTAATGGAACGCGCCGGCACTGCCGGTGTATATCTTGACCGGTTCGCCGAGGTGGTCGGCATCGGGTCCGTACGCGAGATAGACGTCGCACGAGCTCGCACCGGTCCCGAGCGAGACAACCGAGCCGGCGAACTCGGCGGACGTGCCCCACGGCTTGATCTTGATTCCGCTCAGCGCAGGCGGATAGGCATCGCCGCCCGTCCTGCCAACGGCCTCGATCTCGGCGTAGTAGTTGGCAAACGCCTCGGCACTCCCGGAAACGAACTTCAGCGCCACCACGTCAAGGGCGAGATACCCGAGTCCTGGGTCGCTGAGGAGCGCGTACTGCGCACCTGCGCTGGAGGAGTTTCCAGACCTGGAGAAACTCACGTTGAGCGAGACCCACTCGGATGGCGATGCTGCCGTCTTGACGAGAATGTCCTTGACGCTGATGCCCGCGAACCATTCTTTGGAAGACCAAAGGGACGAGAATCGGATTTTCTCAAGGATTTTCGGCTCGGCAAAAGTCCACACCAGTTCCGCGTCAGGACAAAGCCCGACCAACTCATTTACATCCGCTGTCGCCGAAACCGCTCCGTCGGTCAGCTTCAAAATGTCTTTGCTCGCCAAAGGCGATATCTTGCTCTCGTCCACAACCGCGGCCGTCAATCCGGCGAGAATGTTGTTTTCGAGGCCCGTCCATGTGGACGGATCGTAGTCGCCGGTCGTCCAAGTGCGGACGGATTCGCCCGACGGATCCGGCGGATCAACGTGAGGACCAGGCGTAACGGGCTCGGTGTACGTGAAAGTCGCGGACGCGATCGCGCTTGGGTTCATGCCATCCGCGTAGGTGCGGGCCTTGACCGTAGTCGTCGCTGTGATCGCGATCGGCGTCGTGTAGGCAACACTACTCTCGGTCGGGTCGTTGCCGTCGAGCGTGTAGCGGATCGTCGCGCCTGCGGTCGCGCAGGTGATCGTCACGTTGGTCGTGGGATAGAAGGAGCAGGACGCGGGGCTGAAGGCCGGAGCCGCGACAGTCGCGACCGGCTCGCCGCTCGCCGCAGTTCCGACGGACTCGATCTCGGCATAGTACTGCGCCACGTTGTTCTGCTTGCCGAACGTTATGCGAAGAGCGGTAACGTTCTGGGCGAGGCATCCGGCCGCCGTGTCCTCAAGCGTCGCGCTGAGCGCGGTGCCCGCCGTGTTGCTGCCGGCGAAGTTCACGGACTCGACGCCGAGATCGGTCCAGGAGTCGGAGCCGGACGACTTCACTTCAATCTTGGCGATCTTGATGTCGTCGTAGATTCCGCTGCCGGCGATGTAGCACGAGGTGAAGCGTATCTTCTCCAGCGTCTTCGGACCGTCGAACGTCCAGTCCACGGTCGCGTTCTCCGCGAAGCCAAACGTATCGGCGACCTGGGCGTTCGACGCCGGAATCGTCCCGTCCGTGATCTTGGTGATGTCGGACGTCATATACGACTTGGTACCCGTCAGCGTTCCCGTCTGCCCGAGGAGGATGTTGTTCGCAAGCGGACTCCACGCGCTCGGCGCGAACTCGCTGGTGATCCACATTCCGTTCGTCGTTACCGTCGGGTCGTCGTCCGGCGGAATGACGGGCGCGGAGTACGTGTAAGTCGCGGTCGCAACTCCGCTCGGGCTCATCCCTTCCGCAAATGCGCGGGCCTTCACCGTCGTCGTGGCGGAAATCGCAATCGGGCCCGTGTATTCAGCGCTTGTCGCAGTCGGGGTGGCGCCGTTGAGCGTGTAGCGAATCGTCGCACCAGCAGTCGCGCAGGAGAGCGTCACGCTTGTCGAAGGATAGAACGCGCCGGACGCAGGGCTGAAAGTCGGCGTCGCAACCGCCGGAAGCGGCGGATCGACGGGGATCGTTCCGCCCGGGGCAATCGCCTCGACCTCGGCTATGTAGTTCGCGACGGCAGCCTCATAATTATTGAACGAAATTTTCAGGCCAGAAACTTTCTGGGCAAGATAACCCATCGCATTGTCTTCCAAAGTCGCTATGAGCGCACCCGTGCTGTCCGCCTTCTGCGTGGCAGGCATTCCCAGCGCAACCCAGACTCCGTCTTTGAGAACATAGACATCATTGACACCGATGTTAGCATAAGGTTGATTGCTCCAACGGGTGGAGATGCGAATCTTTTCAATAGACTTGGGCGAATCAAAGGTCCAAATTGCGTCCATGTTCCCAAATCCGACAACCTCGTTGCTCGAGAAGTTCACTGGAACCTTACCGTCTGTAAGTTTCGCCATATCCTGACTCGCGTAATTCGGAAATGTTCCGGTGTGCGAGGCGGTCGCGGTCGCGAGCAGGTTTTCCCCGAGCGGAGCCCAGTCGGACGGAACATAGGCGTCGATTAACCACACCGGATCAGGCGTCGGCGCCGGCGCCGTGCCGAGCGTGTAAGTCGCGAAGGCGACGTCGCTCGGCTCTTTGTTCGCGGCAAAGGCGCGGGCCTTCACCGTCGTGGTGGCATTGAGCGTGATAGGCGCCGAGTAGATTGCGCTCGACTCAGTCGGCTCGCTGCCGTTGAGCGTGTAGCGGATCGTCGCACCGGAAGTCGCGCAGGTAATCGTCACGTTAGTCGATGGAGAGAAAAGGCCCGAACCCGGCGTCATTGCGAGATTCGCGACCTGCCCGGACAAGTTCGCGTCTTCAACCACCATCGGCGGCAGCGGAGACATCGGAAGTCCATCCCCGTTATACAACGAAAGACGCTGTCCCAAATCCAAGTTGTATTTGCGGGTCAGGCACCAATATCCATAGTGGAACTTCGTCGGGATAGCGACGCCATCTGCACGGAGGACGACGGTCTCGCCCTCGACGGTCGCAACTGCG